>CANQTK010000004.1 GCA_947626735.1 uncultured Clostridia bacterium | reverse complement strand
ATTTTATTTGTTCTTTTAAACTTCCTTCCATCTTCTCTATATCTGATTTAAACCAATGTAATATTTCTTTATTTTGAGTTATCTTTTCTTCTTTAATACTATTATCTATAAAATTAATAACTTTATTTTTTAACCTTTTGTAATTTTCATCAGCATCACTTTTATAATTTGGAAAATTTATATCAAACCATGACTCGAATGCAGAAGAAATATTTGAATATTTGTTCATTGTAATTTTTAATTCATCATTTTTATTTATGCTATAATAATTTTTATATGCATCTTTCATATTTACAATTAAATACAAATCTTTAATATTTTCTTCTATTTGTTTATACTGTACACAATTTAATGAGTCTGGCAAATCTAGTTTTTCTTCATCTTCAACGCAAAGATAAAAGTCAAATGTATTTTTAACATTCCTAATTATTTCATCATCTTTTATTTTTTCGCTTGAAATTAATTTAATTTCACTAAATTTAACATCTTTTCTATTATATAAAAATTTAAATAATCCACAAACTTTTCTATAATATTCAATTACATCTCCAATATTTTTCCTATTCTTAAATTTTATCTCTAAATATGATTTTATCATTAAAGGAGTATTAGGGTGTTTACTGTCTCTTGATATGTTTTTATTAATTCCAAAATAAAACAAATCTCCTTCAATTTCAATTTCATTATTGTCCAATATATTAAAATTTATTTGTATGTTCTTATTATCGTTAAATTCTGTATTTATAATTTTTTGTGGGTCAAAAAATTTATCTATACATTGACCATAAAAAATCATTGAGTCAAAATTATCAATCTGCGGTAATGGTCTTATCGCATTTGAATTTCCTATTATATAAGCTGGAACGAAAGCCTTATAGATTCCTCCTGTTTGTTTTACCAATTTTAGATTAATAAAAGTAATTCTATAACCAGAACTTGTTATTCCTTCTAATACTAGATTATTATCAATGGTTCTCTCTTTCAAAGTTTTAAAAATATCTTTCCATATACTATCTAAAGAATCATCTGGTATTAATGTTAAAATATTATTCATATAATAAAATCCATATTTCTTTGACTCATATTCTATTTTTCCTTCAATTATATTTTCCATTCTAATTCTCCAAAACTAATTCTTTTTTTTATAATATTGCTTCAATAATTTAATAATCGTATTATTAATTTGTCCATTTGAAAAGCTTTTTGGAAAATATTGTCTTAAATTATCATAAGCAATACTAAATTTTTCTTTTTGATTTGGCTTTTGTTCTTTCATAATCTCTTCGATTTTTTCTTCGTTCAATTTACCTTCTTGTTCCAACTTTTTCATTCTTATTGCTTGACTTAATGATGGAGTAATGTCATCAAATTCAAATATATTTTGAACCACATACTGATTTTCTTCACTTAAATAAGATAATTCTACTGCTGGTCTAAAAGCAATTCGTTTTAAATTAACTTGTTCTAATAAATCTGGTATTAAATAAGTTAATCGAATATATCTTCTAATTGTCGCTGCACTTTTGTCATTTTCTTTTCCTATAATTTCTGCACTTTCTAACTCCCAATCCAATGGATTGGAAGTCAATATAATTTTTCTTCCTTGGTGTTTCATAGCATCTAATTTCATTTTGTAAGCAAATGCTTTCTCACTTGGTAAAACATTTTCTCTTTGTATATTAGAATCAACCATAGTTATTATTGCTTCTTCATCACTAAATTCTTTAATTATACATGGTAACTTTTTTATGCCAATCTGTCCTGCTACATATTTTCTTCTGTGTCCTGAAATGATTTCATAATAATCATCTTTTTTTCTTACTATTAATGGGTTTATAATTCCATTAATTGTTACACTTTGTAAAAGTTCTTTCATCGATTCATCCATTACCACTTTAAATGGATGATTATCAAAATCCTTAATTTTTTCAATGTCAATATCTACAATCATATTAATTCCTCCAATTTTGTATTTTTTTATTATATCAAATTTGGAAAAATCATATTTTTATTTTAATCAATCATTCATTACTCCATATCTTTCAGG
Source organism: uncultured Clostridia bacterium (assembly GCA_947626735.1). Lineage (GTDB taxonomy): Bacteria > Bacillota > Clostridia > TANB77 > CAG-508 > UMGS1663. Next base: position 66,516 of record CANQTK010000004.1, on the reverse strand, counting down.
TAATACAGATAATATACATTGATTTTAAATATATTAAAAATTATTTTTGGGGGTTATAATATATGCACTCCTCTGTCAATTTTTTCACCTTATGAATCGCTTACTGCTGTAGGCTTATTTCTTTTTTTATGTATATATCTATCCTCCTCTGAAAATACACAGCCACAATACTTTTGCATATAGAAACCAAGTTCTCTTGCTTTTGCTTGTCCTTCTCTAAAGCCAACACGAAAATCACGATATAAAAAAGTTAAACCGTACTTTTTTGCTATTTTTTCTCCCATTTCTTTTAGAAGTTCATGTTTTTGATAAGGGCTCACGAGTAGTGTTGTACTAATCGTATCAAATCCATGTTCTTTGGCATATTGTGCTGTCTTTTCTAAACGCACCTTATAACAATAATTTTGGCAACGATTTGGTAAATCGGATATCACATTTTTACAAAATTCGTCCAAGCCATATTCTTCTTCGAAAATAGCTTCTACTCCTATTTGCTTGGTATATTCTTTTAAGCAGTCTCTCCTTGCTTTGTATTCCATATATGGATGGATATTTGGATTATACCAAAAAACAGTTGGCTCTATTCCTTCCTTTCTTAATGAATCAATACAATAGACACTACATGGTGCACAACAAGTATGCATTAATAATTTCATTTTAAACTCCTTTTCTTTCTATACTTACTATTTTTAATCTTTTGTTTTAAATAACGTTTTTAGAATAATAAACAGATTCAAAATAGATACCACTAATATTCGATAAGTAAAAAAGGCATGAATTAAGGAATGTTCCTGCAATACAAAATACCACGCAATTGGTAAGAAAAACATAGTAAAATAAGGAATTGCATCTTTTATATTACTTTGAAAAGAAATTTTTTCTTTCTTTTTTATTATATGAAATAGCATAAAAATGCTAGCTAATATTGCAATAAAATAAACCACAGGAAAAGATAAAAATTGTAAATTTTGATAAAGAACTGTTATTATAGTAAATTTTGTTTGTGTATTAGTCGGTAATTTCATTCTATAAAAAGCTTGCTCAATTGCTTGTGAAATTAAATTTCTATCAAAAAAGACTTGTGTAATAATCCATTTTGCACTCCATGTTAAGGCATACCCTAAAGCCCATGCAATACTAATCATTAAAATTTGTTTTATCATTTCCTTTATGGTTCTATTCTTCTTTTCTTTTTGTAATAACAAAAAGTAAGTAGTTCCTACGATTCCCAATGTAACAATTGGTGCTGTAAGGAAATCAATAAAATTAGTAATGGAACCAATAACAAAGAAAAAGACAAAAAAATCTTTTATCTTATTTTTCTTTATTAATAATATAATTGTACTAATAAAAGCTACAATAAACACCAAAATTTCATTCATGGACTGACTCACCACGAAGATATTAATACATAATAAAGCCAAGGCATAAATGACAGCTGTTGTCATATCTATTTTTTTTGCGATTAATACGAGCATTGTTATCATTAAAATTAATGTTAGTATAAATAAGATAATTCTAATAGAAGTATAAGAAAAAAAGACAAGAAGTGGTCTTAAAATCACTAAATATCCATGCCAATATCTTGCATATTCAAAAGATTCTTCTATGTTTTCTCCATGCATTAGTCCGTATAATTCTTTTGTTTGATAAATATCTCCTGTTTTTGCATTTTTATAATTTGGAGAAGCTCCTAGATTATATTGACTATCTATATATTCTATTTTTGTTTGAGCGGGTATATAATTTTTTCTAGCTAATATAAAGCTTTTGATTGGATGATTACTATCGATAGAATAAGCAGTATTGATCATTAATGCATCCGTAAAAGTAAATATTGTTTCGTCTTTATAGCCTAACTCATAAGTTTTCTTTTCATCATCTTTGAATAAGGTCTCCGAGCTTTTTTTTACATTTTCTTGTAAAAAAGAAGAAGGAATTATACTGGAAAGTGTCATTAATGTTAAATAGCTGCCTATAAGAATGAAAAATATGATTAAATATTTTAAACTATATTCTAATTTTTTCATCTGTTTCTCCTTTTTTGTAATCTATTTTTCTTGTAAATAAGAATAACCCATATGTAGGTAAGCAGGTTCTAAAGGTAATCTTCCTCTTGGCGTTCTTGTTATAAACCCTATTTGAATTAAATATGGTTCATAGACATCTTCTATGGTTTCTATTTCTTCTCCTATGGTAGTTGCTAACGTTTCAATTCCTACTGGTTTTCCATGATAGGTTAAAATCATAGTTTCTAATAACTTTCGATCAATTTCATCTAATCCTAACTCATCAATTTCTAAAGTATTTAATGCATGTTTTGCCAATTTTAAGGTAATGTTTCCATCGCCTAATACCATCGCATAATCTCTTACTCTTTTTAATAAACGATTTGCTATTCTAGGTGTTCCACGAGAACGTCTTGCGATTTCTGTGGTCGCTTCTTCTTCTATTTCAATTCCTAGAATATGAGCAGAACGTTTGATAATGGTACTTAAATCTTTCATATCATACAATTCTAAACGGTGAATAATACCAAAGCGATCTCTTAGTGGAGTAGTTAAAGATCCTACTCTCGTCGTCGCACCTATTAATGTAAATTTGGGTAAATCAATACGAATGGATTTTGCACTTGGTCCTTTTCCTATTACAATGTCTAAACTATAATCTTCTAAAGCAGGATACAATATTTCTTCTATACTTTTGCTTAAGCGATGAATTTCATCAATAAATAATACATCAAATTCTGTTAAACTTGTTAAAATTGCTGCTAAGTCTCCTGGTTTTTCTATTGCTGGTCCTGATGTAATCTTAATATTAGATTTCATTTCATTGGCAATAATTCCTGCAAGAGTGGTTTTTCCAAGTCCTGGAGGGCCATATAACAAAACGTGATCAAGAGGCTCCTTTCTTTTTTTAGCAGCCTCTATATATATTTTCATATTTTCTTTTACTTTGTTTTGTCCGATATATTCTTTTAAATTTTGGGGTCTTAATGTGTTTTCCATTTTTTCTTCTGCTGCATTTTCTATTTCTGGACGAATCATTCTATTTTCCTCAAGTTCCATTTTCTTCTCCTTTTGTGTTTTACAATTAGATGAAGATGAAAGATAAAATCCCTTTCATCTTTAATCTTCATTTGTTTCTTTTTCACCATTATATTCATTGACAAAGTACAATGGCCTATTTTTCGTTTCATTAAAAATTCGTCCTAAATATTCGCCAATAATTCCAAATAACAGTATTTGCACTCCTGAAAAAAATAAAATAAGCAAAATAATCGCTTGATAAGCTTGCACAAAAGTAGAAGTTAGCATACATTTTACTACTACATAAATAAAATAAATCAATAAAGCAAAAAAAGTAGGAATACTTAAATAGGTAGAAATTCTAAGTGGTGAAGTCGTAAAAGAAGTAATACCATCAATGGCTAAATCAATTAATTTGCGATAATTCCATTTTGTACTTCCTGCGATACGTGGGTCTCTTTCGTATAACACTTCTTTTTTATTGTAGCCAATCCAGCTAAACATACTTTTTGAGCATCGTTGTGATTCTCTTAATTTTTTTAAAGCATTGACACAACGTCGATCTAGCAAGCGAAAATCTCCCGTGTCTTTTTGAATTGGTACTCTGGTTAAACTTTGTAACACTCTATAATACATTTTAGAAGTAAATTTTTTAAGCCACGTTTCTCCTTTTCTACTACTTCTTCTTGCATATACATCGTCATACCCTTCTTCCCAATATTTAATTAATTCTGGAATTAACTCTGGTGGATCCTGTAAGTCTGCATCCATAAAGATGACACAATCGCCTTTTGCATAATCTAACCCCGCTATCATCGCAATTTCTTTTCCAAAATTACGGGAAAAGTCAACATAGCAAATACGTTCGTCTTGTTTTCTTAAGTCTTTAATAATTTGTATGGTTTTATCTTTGCTTCCATCATTTACAAATAATACTTCAAATTCATAATTGGTTACTTCATTCATTAATTTATTAAGTCTTTCATATAGCATAGGTAATGCTTCTTCTTCATTATAAGCTGGTATAATAATACTTATTTTTTTCATTGTTTCCTCCATTTTTTATAGTATATCATGAAGTCATAAATTTGTCTATTATTTTATTTTTTCTAATCCTTGGTCTGTTATTTTGAAAAGGGTATCGTTTTCTATTTTGATAGAAAACTCATTTTCTAATTGCTTTATCAATTCCTCTTCTATGTTCATTACATAAAGGTAATTGTATTGTTTCTGTGCAATCCATTGTTTTAATTCATCCATCTCTTCTATTTTTTTTACATAATAGCAAGTAGGGTACAAATAATAGCGAACCATTAAATGATCGAATTCCTTGTCAATTTCTTGATAGATTCCTAATATTTTTTCCTGCTCTACTACTACCTTTTGAATGTCATTTGCTCTTATTCTATTGATATTACTATCATAGATTGTATTTAAATTATAAATTCCTGAAGTAATGGTAGCATTCGCTACAGAATAAATTGGCGTTATCATAAGGATGATACTCGTTAATAAAAGATAACCTACCTTTTTATCTTTCGCTTTTATTTTTTCTAAAGAATACGCAATAATAAAAAAGAAAATTCCTAATAAGTAACTGCCTATATATCTTTCCATGCCATCATGGTATATCATCTCTTTTGTTGAAAATTGAGTCAGATAAGCTAGTTGTAAAGCGCCAATATATAACACTAGTCCTACTAATAGACAAAGAAAAATCTGTTTCATTTGTTGTTTTTCCTGTAATTCCTTTTGGCGTTCATAATAAACAACTGTTATTAGAATAAAGATACAAATTAATCCTGCTGCACTAAGTTTTATTGGAGTACTTATTTCTGTCACTTGATACAATTTATTGATTAAATTTCCATTGGAATTAGCTTCATTTATATTTTCTTGATTACTTCCTAATACAGTAGTGAAAAAGCCTTTTATTACTTTTTCTATTGTTCCTTCTTCTTTGATAATAGCAGCCGTATCATTTTGTAGATTCATCGTTCTTCTTTCTATTTTTACATAAACTGTCCAAGACATATAAGTAATAGCAATTGCAACTAAAAATAGAGCTAGTGTTTTGAATTCTTTAGAAAAGATTCTATCTTTTAATTTTTTCTTCTTTTTTCCCTGTGTTATAAATTCAAATAAAACAAAGGTCATTAAGAGGATAAGAGAAATAACCACTCCTATTGGTTTTATCAAAGTAAGTAATATAAAAGTTAAAATGATAGTTACGGTTTTCCATTTTGTGTTTTTTTCACAAAAATACAAATAAGAAAGATAGCCAATCAGAATTCCTAATAGAACATCGGGATAAGAACTTTCATAAAAATTTAACATATTAAAGATGGCTGGTACACATAAAATAAGAATAGAAATCATAACATTGGTTAATTTCTTTCCATTTGATTTTTCAAAGAAAGGAAGAAAAAAGGAAATGCAAAGTAACCAAATAGCAAAAGCTTCTACACCTTGTCTATATTCTCCTATTACTTTCATAAAGAAATATTGCAATAAGGTTGGAACTGGTGGATATTGGGCTACAATGTTTTCTGCTGTTATTAACAAATCATTGGTATAAAACATTTCTTTTACAGAAATACTCCAATAACTAAATTGATCCCAGTGCATTAACTGTTTATTGGCTGTTGTTATCATGAATAAAAAAAATACAATACTAAAAAATAGAGTTCCTACTGAAATTATTTTTTCTTCTAATTTTTTCATAGTATGATTTTTTACATGCTTAAAAATTGTATATACAAGTAATATCATACTAGTTATCACAATCACATAAACACCTATTGATAACAAGTTTATAAGCCCAAATAAATATAAAATAAGAATGATGCTAATCAAACTTAAAGGAATGGTTTTTTCCAATTTTTTATTACCTAAATCTGCTATAAAAATGCTATATGATAAAATAATAACGTACAATAGTACATAACGAAATATTATCATTGTATTTCTTCTCTCCTATTTTTTTCTATTTGTTCATAACGTAATAAATTTAATTCATAATTTTCTCGATTTACTTTTACTACGGTTTCCAATATAATTCCACATTGTTCCATTAACACAGAAATGAGCATTAAACCTGTTGCTAGTATAGCGGAAGGTACTTTTGTGATATACCTTGTTTGAATAAATTCCATAATGACGGGAATTCCTACTGCCAAAGAAAGACAAAAGAAAATAACAGCTAAGGTCGTATAAAAACGTAAAGGGTGATAATGTTTTAACATTTTTATAATGGTTTTCATTACCTTAATTCCATCTTTTATCGTATTTAATTTGGAAACACTACCTTCTGGTCTGTCTCGATAAGTAATAGGAATTTCTTGAATGACAAACCTTTTATCTAAAGCATATAGAGACATTTCTGTTTCAATTTCAAAATGACTACTCATTACAGGCATATTTTTTACAAATTTTTTATTGAAGACACGATAACCTGTCATAATATCCTTTAATTTACTGTGAAACAATAAATTAATACCTTTTTTTACTAAATTGTTACCAAATTCATGAAATCTTCTTTTGTTTTCCTTTTGGTAGGTTCCATTCGATAGTCTATCTCCTATACACATGTCTGCTTGTCCTTTTACTACTGGTTCTAATAATTTATGAACTTCTTCTGCAGGATAAGTGTCGTCTCCATCTACCATGACATAAATATCTGCATCGATATCGTGAAACATGCTTCTTACTACATTTCCTTTTCCTTGTTGATACTCATGTTTTACCATTGCTCCATTTTGCAAGGCAATGGAAGCTGTTTGATCAGTGGAATTATTATCATACACATAAAAATCAGCATCTGGTAATTCTCTTTTAAAATCTTGTATTACTTTTCCTACCGTTAATTCTTCATTGTAACATGGTATTAATACCGCTATTTTCATTTTCTTTTTCCTCTCTCCCTTAAGAACCTAACATATTTAGTAAGCAAACCACTAAAATTTATACTAAAACTTTATTCTTTTTTAGATTGAATCATTTGTCTTATTGTTTTTATAGTTCTTTTCATATTCACATAAAAATAATGTTTTATTTTATTGTTTTTTAGCACCATATTGGATTCTTTCCAATTTCTTATATACCCTTTTAATCCATTTGTACTAGCTCCCCCGAGCTCTCATATAAATGATATCCTCATCTATATATTCCAAGTGTATTTGTTTGTTTTTTAACATTCTAATCATAAAATCATAGTCTGCCACAATTTTATACTGTAAATTAAATAAGCCAATTTGATCATATACTTCTCTTTTTAGGTATAAGGTAGGATGTGCTGGATGCCAACCATCTTCTAGTTTTCCTGTTGGACTTTTCCATATTCTTTGTGGCTTTGTCATTGTTTCTGCATCCATAAAAATAAGGTTAGCATAAGTTCCATCACAATTTGTTTGTTCAAAAGTATTGACGATTGTTTCTAATACTGTTTCCTTAGCATAAATATCATCTGAATTTAAAATGCCAATAATGTCTCCTGTTGCCATTTGAATTCCTTTGTTCATGGCATCGTATATTCCATTATCTTTTTCTGAAATATACTTTAACTTTCCTTCATATTTTGCCTCATATTGCTTTACAATTTGCATTGTAGCATCTTTTGATTTTCCATCTACAATAATATGTTCATAATTTGAATAGGTCTGCTTTAATACGGACTCTAAGGTGTCTTTTAATGTTTTTTCTGATTGATAGGTAACCGTTATGATAGAAACTTTCATTTTCTTCTCCTCTTACAAAATATATTTTTTATAATCTTACGATAGAGTCATAAACCCCCCAAGGACAAAAGATGTTATTTTTCTTCTTCCCATTCTATTTTTAATTTTTTTAAATAGTAAAATAAATAAAGGAAAAAACTGATAGCAATAGATGTCATGGTAAGCAAATACGTGATACTTGCCCCTAAAATTGAAAATTTTCTTACGAATAGATAAGAAGTAATAGTCGCGAATATGGAAACCGCTACATACACAATTGCTTGTACAAATGTTTTTCGTAAAGCAATTAATAAATAAGATATTACAATTCCTAAACTATACATCACAGATCCTAGTATAATGATACTAATACTAAGTTGATAAGGATGTAAATTCACTCCATAAATAAAGCCAAGTATGGTTGCTTCTAATAAATAAGCAATGACAAAAACGATTCCACCAATTCCTAAAATGGCCATTATCAGAAAGAAAATAATTTTTCTTAACTCTTTCCTGTTCTTTTCTTTTATGGATTTTGTCACATTGGTTAATAATGGTTGAACCACATATTGTCCCATTAATCCCATAAACGTCGCTGGCATAATAATAATCCCAAATATCGTTTGCAAATCACTTTCTAAAAAATCATCAATTGCATATCTTGGTGCATTAATTAGATAAATGCCTAAAAAAGTAATAAGAAATGTATAAAATCCCGAGAAAAATAATTCTTTTATTTTAGGTAGGTTAAAAGATGTTTTCGTGATAGATACTTGCTTTATATTTTTTAAATCATAGAATAGAATAATGAACAGATTAACACAAACAATACTAAAGCAAGATAACGTTAAATGATGTGTTATCCTGTCTATGATAAATAAGACAACAATTGACATGATTGCTTTTATTGTCATAGAAATGCCAACTTTATATAAATATTCTTTCTTTTGTAAAATAGCATACCATACTTCACTAAAAGCCTCTGTTGCTTTATAAAGGCATAATGATAGCATAATCAAAGACTTTCTTGCATCGTATCCTTTGATAAAGGTAAATAGGATAATAGCTAGTATCATCACAATGCAAGTAATGATTCTGTGGTAAATATAATCGGTATCTGAATATTTTTCTGAAATATCGGTTACTTGAAATGTTCTTCCTTCATAAACAGCAATCACATAAAAAATACATGCGGTTGCAAAGGCATAAGTAAAAATGCCAGCATCTTGCAAGCCATTGATTCTGGTTACCACAATGGCAAACAAAAAAGAAGTAAAAGCATTTGCTGTAGCTCCTATCATATTCCATATCGCATTCTTTTTTTCTAATCGCTTTTCCATATTCTCACTTTCTTTTCTCTATTTCATAAAATAAATCTAAATATTGCCTAGCAATATTAATATCTTTATATTCTTCAAAGGTAATAACTTGTGCTTTCTTACTTTGTACTTGTTTTATTTTTTCTATCCATTCTTCTTCCTTAAAAGGATTTTCTACATAGGTACACTTTCCCTTGGTTACTTCTGGCAAAGAAGTACAATTGGTTGTAATTACTTTACTTCCTAGAGCTAAAGCTTCAATTGGTGGCATACCAAAACCTTCAAAGATACTAGGAAACAAGAAAACATTACTATGCTTCATAAAAGAATTTCTTTCTGCATTGGAAACAAAATTAGTAAGAATAATATCCTCTTCCATGTTCATTTCTTTTATTTGCTGTAATAAAGCTTCTTTATTGGGTCCGCCAACGCCAGAAATGACAAGTTTATGTGGTAACTTTTCATCATTCTCTTTGATCTTTTTCATCACTTTAATTAAAGTCATTAAATTTTTATGTTTATGCATAGAGCACACCGTATAATAATAATTATTTTCTTCAATGGAATATTGATTTTTGATTTGATCAAAATCTTCTATTTCCGTGTTGTCTAAAGTAACAGGAACATGTATCATTGCAATCTCTTGTAAATTTGTAAAATGTTGCATTAAGTCTTGTCTTGTATATTCTGTTATTGTAACTAATTTATCACAAACAGTAGTAGCTTTTTTCCATACATAACGGAACCATATAGAAAGCATTTTTGGAAAATATTCCGGATAGTGATAAGCTTGAATATCATGAAGCGTTGCAACTGTTTTTATTTTTTTACATCTATAACTAGGTCCTTTTTCATAAACAGGGAAATAACAAAAAGTAATATGATATTTTTTTAACACATGGTACAAAGAAATGTTTTGCCATAATAAATGATCAATTACATCAAACGCTTTTGTATTGCATACTATTTTTGTTACTCTTTCATCTTGAAAATAATTTGATAAATATTCCGCATTATCTTTTGCTAAAAATAATACATATTCATTTTTATCCTCCAGTTTTAAAAAACCATTGATTAAATTTTCAGCGAAAAATTGGACTCCGCCAGATACCTTTGGTTTTAGCCAAGTTAAGTCAATTCCTATTCTCATTTTTCCTCCTTTTTATCCTTCATTATAATTTTAATTCTGCTTAATATAAAGCCATAAAAATGGTTTTATCAGATGCGTCTTTTGCAATAAAATAAAAATATAAATAATCATTTTAACAGTTAACTGTTCTCCACTAAAATTCCATAATTTTATGTACTTATTTTTCTTATAATTTGGCACTACTTCCTCTAAATAATGAAATCATTTTTTCATATTGTTGAAGAACTACTTGATAGTCTACTTTTTTACTATCTGTATTAGATAAAGAATTTGTATTAATTTTCTTTCATATAAGAAGTTTTATATAATTTTCCCCATGAAGCTAATTGAATATAAGGGCTTAACTCTTTGCTTACTAAAATAATTTCTATATTTTGATAAGTTTGATTTAAAATACTATCTAAGCATAATTTTAGATGTTCTTCTGCATTATAAATTGGTATAATAATAGATACTTTTTTATTTTGCATTTTTTTCTAATTCCTCCACTCTTTTCTTTAACATAGAAAGTTCTTGTATTAACAAAGTATTTTTTCTATTTTCTTTTGATAAAGAAATGGTAAGATTAAAAATTAAATAAAATGATACAAAGATTGTAATACAAAAAATCATATTGGCTGGTACTTCAAACCCTAATACTACAGAAATCGTTTCTACTAAATTAGGAATTAAAAGAGCAATAATTAATAATACTCCTGTAATTAGCCAAAAAATAGAAAATGACATTTGTAATTTTTTCTTACGAATGGCTTTCAATATGAGAAAAAGATAAATTAAAGTGATCATTACTAATACAACATTTAATGAAATTTGCATATTTATTTTTCCTTTCTCTTTTCTTTTTTGATACTATCAATCATAATGGCTAATACCACTTTTATCATATAATCTGCACTTGTCCAAAAACGTATAGAAGAAGTTCCTCCTTGCCTTTCATTCATACTAACGGGTACCTCCACGATGCGATAGCCTTTTCTTAACATACAAACCGTAGACTCTGGTTCTGGATATTCAGTTGGGTATTCTTTTGCAAATTCTTCTATCAGTTTTTTATCTACTGCTCGAAAACCAGAAGTGGGATCTGTTATTTTCTTTTTTGTACACAATTTAATAACAAAGGAAAGAATATTACTACCTAACCTTCTCATAAAAGTAGATTGAAATTCACTAGAATCTTTATCTAAATATCTTGTTCCTATGACCATGTTTGCTTTTCCTTGTAAAATAGGTTCACATATATTAGGTAGATAATGAATATCATGTTGTCCATCTCCATCAAATTGAATGGCAATATCATAATCCTTTGCAAAAGCATATTTATACCCTGTTTGTACCGCTCCACCAATTCCTAGATTTTCTACTAAATTGATATGATTCAAATGATTTTCTTGTAAAATTTTTTCCGTATTATCTTTTGAGCCATCATTAATGACAATAAAATCGATTTCTTCACTAAATTCTTGTATTTTTTGACAAGTATTTAAGATATTTTCCTCTTCATTATAGGCCGGTATAATTAATAAAACTTTCATTTTTTTCTCCTTGTACTAGTAGTTTACTTGATAAATAGATAGTTCATATTCACTATAAATTTGTTGAAAATCAATTGTTTCGTTTGAAAATTGCTCTAATGGCGTACTTGCTATCACATATTTTACTCCTAATTCTTTTATTGTTTGTGGATTGATTTTTATAATAACTGCATCTGCTTGTAATAAAGTAATATCATTTTCTCCTTCTACGATTTGCAAATAGATATGAGCATAGCGATTATAAATTTTTCTATATTCCTCTTGTTCAAATCGATCCTTTAATATCGTTTGAAATAATTCAAAATTAGGATACGTATTAACAGAATTAATTACTTTTGCACCACTTGCTAAGAAATAATTTGGCAATACTTCGGAAAGCCATCTATTATGGTCAGCATCTTCTCTAACGATTTCTTGTACTTTTTTAGCAATTGGCTTTTGAGTTAATACCCCTATTCCTTTTTGAATAGGATTAACGGTTGCTCCTGTAATAAGCGCTATTGGTATTAATAGAGCAATGAGTGCTTGTTTGCTTTTTTCTTGATGAATGGTAAATAACAAGTAAATTTCAACAAGTAAAATGAAACCACAAATATAACTTTTTAAATTTCCCATTACGTTTTGGGTGTCTGCATTAATAGCAATATGCATAATACCGATACTAACTACAATGGCTAAAATTTTTGTTACAAGATTATCTTTTAATATGATTTCTTTTTCTCCACTATAACTCATGACGTAAATCATTAATAAGATTTGTGCAAAACCTAACGGTATAGCAACTCTTGAACCTGGTGCCATGGATAAAAAGGTAAGTTTTGCTAACCATTCACTTGTTGTAGTAAGCGACCATATCGAAAGTAGAAGACTAACCATTAACATAGGAATTAAAAAAGCGAAATGTTTCTTTCTCTCTTTGCTGTTGATTAAGAAAATCACTGCAATGACCATTGGTATTGGGTAAATAGAAAGCATACCAGATGCTTCACAAGGATTTGGCATCGTTTTCATATAAGGGAAGAACATAGAATATACATAGGAAAATAAGGGTTCTTTTCCTCCTCCGCCTAATTCAAATCTTTCGCCAGGATAGTCGGTATTCATTACGATATTCATTACGTCTTTTGACATACTATAATATCGAATTCCTATGCCTATTACAGCTAAAATAACCATAGTAATAAGCAATCCATCTTTTAGCTTTATGCGGTACACCTTTCTATTTTTCCAAAGAATCCAAATAAAAATCGCTAAAAATACATAACCATAAGTTAATTGCCACGCTGGATATAAAATAAAAATATACGAAATGGCACTAATAAAAATTCCGAATGCATCTAATATTTTGACATAGTATTTTTTAGTAAGCATAAATTGATTCATTAAAACTAATGCTAAACCACCCCATATTACAAAATCTGTGATATACCACCATTGAGTTGCTGCAGAAAAAACAATAAGAATCATTCCTAATAATGAAATGAGTTTCTTTTTATTACTAATTAGCATACCGAATTCAAAAGATACTAACATTAATGCTATGAATCTTCCATACCATAAAAAGGCTAAACCATGTTCTGCACCAAATAGCAAAAAGCCAATAAAAAATGGTTTTGCTAAAATTAAGATATCTGCTACTGGAGAAGCGGCTATGGAAAACATTTCTGTAGCAGTTCCTCGTAAGTTATCATTATAATAAGCAAATGGATTTTCTTGATCGACTACTTGTGATACTGCAATTGGAGTATTCACATTCCATTCATCACTTCGAATTGGTCTTGCAATACCAAAGATAGGCGTATAATAAGTGTCTTCTTGTTGTGGTTGAATCGCAGCATGATATGCACCAATAGAAGATCCTGAATACGACATCATAACAATATATATAAAAATGGTAAGTGCCAATAAATACCTTTTTTGATAAATGAATTCATAGAGACTCTTTAAGGGAAAAATGACATGAAGAAATAGAAACATAAAAATAACCGATAAAATAGATACTGCATCCCATGTAAATTTACTTGTTACGATATGTAATTTTGCAATTATAATTGCCATCACTAAAGAGAGTATGATAGCAATGATTATTTTTACTTTAGTACCATTTCCTTTTTTTATCATTTTTTGCCATTGATTTTTCATTTTTACAGTTTCCCTTCTTTTTTATTTTATTTTATCTGTTCTTACAACATAGTTTGCTGTGTCTTGTGCAAAATTAATATTCGAATATGGATCTCCTGCTGTTAGCTGTTTTTTCCATTTCTTTTTAAAGTTCTCACATTCTTTTTCAAATCTTTCTTTTTTCTCTTTTGTGTTTTCATAACCTCTTGTTTTAGATTCAAAGTGCATCAATTCAATATAAGGATGATAAACAATTAAATAACCTTTTTCTCTTATTTTCAAACAAAAATCTACATCATTCAATGCTACTGCAAAATTTTTTTCATCCATATAGCCTACTTCTTCATAAATGCTTCTTTTGCAAAATAAGCAAGCACCGGTTACTGCGGAAACATTTCGAATGGTACATTCTCTTGCAAAATAAGCATGAATACTTTTGGGAAGATTGGTTAGTAAATTGGCTGCCAAGCCACATATTCCTATGCCGATTCCTGCATGTTGAATGGATTTATCTTTGTAATATAGTCTTGCACCAACTGCTCCCACATCTTCTCTTTGTGCAAAACCGATAAATTTTTCTAGCCAATTGGGAGTTAAAAGTTTCGTATCACTATTGAGTTGAAGAATAAATTCGCTATTGGTACAATTTTTAACACCAAAATTGATAATTTTGGAATAATTAAATCCCTTTTCTTGGTAATGAATTACTCTTACTTTTTCTAACTTCTGTATTTTTTGATAGAAGTCAAATGTACTCTTTTTTTCCGAATTATTTTCTATAATGACAATTTCATAGTTTTGATAGGTCGTTAATGTTAAAATAGAATGAATACAATTTTTTAATAACTTCACACTATCTTTATTAGGAATGAGAATAGAAACTTTAGGATTTCCGCTTTACTTCATATTCTACTTCATAAATTCCTGGAATGTCTCCTCCATGATGTACTTTTGCCTTTAAATTTTGCCTTTTTAAATGGTCTTCAATAGCACTTAATCCTGCTTCATAAGCATATGGCTTGGCAGAAGCCATCATCGCCGTTGAATTTGGATGGACTCTCCAATGATATAGTATTTTGGGAATATGAATAATATGGTTCGTATTTTCTATGGCTCTAAGAATTAGATCAAAATCTTGTGCTCCATTATATTTTTCTCGAAATCCACCAAGTTTGTCCATGAGTTCTTTTTTCAATACCGATAAATGAGTAATATAATTGTTAGCTCTTAGCATATCAATAGAAAAATCTGGTTTAAAGTGTGGGTCACATCTATTTTCTTTTGTTTCTTCTATTTTGTCTTCATCGGTATAAAGAAACTCTACTTCTGGATGTTCATTAATCGTTTTTGCCAGTTCATATAAACAAAAAGTTGGCACTAAATCATCATGGTCCACTAGTACAATAAAGTCTCCGCTGGCTAGTTTTAAAGCTTCATTGGTATTTCCTGAAATACCTTTATTTTCTTTCAAAAATTTATATTGAATTCTACTATCTTTGCTTAAAATTGGTTTTAAGTCTTGGTTTTCTTCAGGACTACCATCTGCTAAACAAAGTTCCCAATTCGTATAGGTTTGCTCCATAAAGCAATTTACTAATTCTTCTAAAAAAGAAACTGGCGTACGATACATGGGTACAACAATACTAAATTTAGGTTGCACTTTAAATTTTGTCTTTCTTTGTTCTTCTAATTGTTCCTTTGTTGGTTCATTCTTTAAAATCCAAGTTTGGTATCTTTGTCTATCACTTTGCCAATGTTTTAGCGTATGTAATTTCGAACAAATTTTAATGATGGTTTTCCTAAAACCATAAGCTTTGAAATAATATTGAACTTGTTTTACGATATTTTGTATGTTCACTTTTTTTCTCCTATCATAATTTGTTATGGCAAATTATTTAAGTTTTTATCTTGTAGTCTTCTATATCTAATCGAAAATTTTGGTTAAAATAAGGATCTCCTTTTTCCAAAACATTCTGCCATCTTTGTTGAAATCTTTTTATTTCTCCCTGAAAACGTTTTTTCTTTTCTTCGGTATCTTCATATCCTCTTGATTTTGATTCAAAATGAATGAGTTCTACAAAAGGGTTATAAACTACCAAATAGCCTTTTTCTCTTACTTTTAAGCAAAAATCAATATCATTAAAGGCTACCTTAAACGTTTCATCCATATAGCCTACTTCTTCATAAATTTCTTTTCTTGCCATCATACAAGCTGCTGTAACAGCACTTAAGTTTTGTACAAAACTATCTCTTGCAAAATAGCCTCTTTCCTCTTTTGGTAAATTTTTAAAAATATGTCCTCCTACACCACCAATGCCAAGGATGACACCTGCATGTTGAATGGTATGATCTGGATAGTAGAGCTTTACCCCTACAATTCCTACTTCTTTTCTTTGGGCATAGCCTAAAAGTTCTTCTAGCCAAGTTTTGGTTAAAAGCTCTGTATCGTTATTTAATTGAACAAGATAACTTCCTGTTGCGTGCTTTACACCAAAATTAATAATTCTAGAATAGTTGAATTCTTTTTCTTTATAATAAACAATGCTTATTTTTTCGTTTTTTTCTATTTCTTTATAATAAGCAAAAGTTTCTTCTTTCTTACTATTATTTTCTACAATAATAATTTCATAATTTTGATAAGTTGTTTTTGTTAAAATAGAAGTAATACATACTTTTAGTTCTTCTATATGGTCCATATTAGGAATAATAATAGAAACTTTAGGGTTCCCTATGACTTCATAACGAGTACGATAGGTACCTAGGGTAATACCATGTTCTACTTCTGCTTTTAAACCTAATCTATCTAAATGGCTTTGTATAGCTCTTTTTCCTGCTTCAAAAGCATATGGTTTTGCTTCCTTTGCTGTATTTGCCGCTGTAGAATTTGGGTGTACTCGCCAATGGTATAGCACCTTAGGAATATGAATTATTTTATTGGTTTGTTCTGTCATTCTTAAAATAAGATCATAATCTTGTGCTCCATCAAATTCACTGTGAAAGCCTCCTAGTTTGTCCATTAACTCTTTCTTAAAGATACTAAAATGGCAAATATAATTTACCGAACGTAAGGTATCTATCGCAAAATCTGGTTTAAAATGTGGTTCATGACGTTTCTGCTGCTCAGACCACTTATCTTCGTCGGTATAAATAAATTCTACGTCTTTATTTTCATTAATACATTTTACAATTTCATATAAAGAAAACCTTGGTAAGAAATCGTCATGGTCTAAAAGAGCAATATAATCTCCGTGTTGCTAATTTTAGTGCTTCATTCGTGTTTCCTGAAATTCCTAAATTTTTAGTTAAAAATTGATATTTTATTCGGCGATCTTTTTTTATTATTTTTAATATTTTTTTATTTTGCTTTTCACTACCATCTGCTAAGCATAATTCCCAATTGGTATACGTTTGTTTTAAAAGTGATTTTACTAATTCTTTAAAATATTTTTCAGGAGTATGATACATAGGAACAATAAGACTAATTTTAGGTTGCATCTTAAATTTTGTTTTTCTTTGCTTTCTTAATTGTTTTCTTTTTGGTTCATAAAGATAAATCCATTTGTAGTACTCATTTTCCATTTGCTTGTTAAAAAGAATATAGTTTATTTTATAAAAAATTTTATCTATTCCTTTTTTTAGTGTTGCTACTAGTCCATATTTATTTTTATAATAAATAATTCTGTCTTTCATTGGTGCTTTTTCCATGTATTCGTTCCTTTCTTATTTTACCATTCTTCGAATTGCTCTTAACGGTTTGGTTACTTTCCAAGAAAAAGAATTTTGTAAGTTTGTCATTTCCTCTTGTTTTTGTTTATTTTCGTTTTTTAAATTTTGTATTTCCTTTTGTAACTTTATAATTTCTTCATCTTTTTCTTGCAACTGTTTTTTTGCTTTATTGTATTTATTTTTTTCTAGTTCTTCTTCTGTATGAAGTTTCCAAACTAATGGTTTTCGTATTTTTTGCTGTAATGTATCGTCTAGTTCTTTAAAAAGAGAAATAAATGGTGTGATGTTTAATTCTTCAAAAATTTCCTCATCCGAAAGATATGTTTTTATGCCATGACTATAGACAATTGCTCTATATAAAATATACTCTATTGGCATATTTTCTTCTAGCCACTCTTGATCATAAAAATAATAACTTTCCTGTTTGATAAAGCAGTTTTGAAAAATGAAATCCCAAAAACCATATTTCACAAAAGTCAATTCCTCTAACCATTTTTGTTCACAAGGTATTTTATATTTGGTAAACACATTTTTTTCTATTTCATGTGTTACTTCTAACTTTTCTTTTAAAAATTCCCTATATTTTTGTATTTCTTGTAGGAAAGCCTCTTTTCCTTGTGTTTGATAAATTTCTATCAATTTTTCTTCTAAGGTTGGATCTGTTGCATATTGGCTAATAATTTTATCTTGTTCATAAGAATCTAAAGTATGAATTCCTAATTGTTTTAATATTTCGATATTTTTTTGTATTTTTTGTAGATGTTTTTGTGATTTTTCATTAACGTTTCTTTTCTCTACTTCCTTTTCTTTTACGATGGTTTGAATACGATATTCTTCTTTTCGTATATTAGAAAAACTAATAAACTGAATCTCATTTTGGGCAATTTCATGATGAGAAATTTCTAATAAAAAAGAATTGGCAAATCTTTTAAAATCTTCTGGATGATTTTTTATAATGGTTTGATATGCTTCTACTTCTTTAAAGTTTACATTTCCATCTTTGTATGTTAAATCTCGATAAATATTAGATTCTGTAGGCATATATTTTTCAGTGTAAATGATATTAGGTAATTTATAATTTGGTAAAGGGTAATAATATTGATAATACATTCCTTGTAATAACGCTTCTAAATTCTTTTTAGAAATAGCACTATTTTGATTGTGTATAATATTTTCTTCTTCCTTCATGGTAATCCATGATTTTACCCCAAATTGATTATTGGCAGCAAGTAATAGAATTCCCTCTTGCGTTAAGTGATTTTTAGCATACTCTATTGCCTCTTGTAACTTTTCTTCCATGCCGATGATAACGACATAATCAAATTTTTCTGTAAGAGGAAGATGAGAAAAATTTCCCACAATTAGCTCTAAATTTTGTTGATTTTGATGTCTTTTTTCTATAATCGTAGCATACTGTTTAGAAGATTCGATAGCGACTACTCGTTTTGCTCTTTTACAAAGTAGTCCTGTCATTTCTCCATAATTAGCATTTAACTCTAAAATAGAACAATCTTGTTGAAAAGGATACCAATTTAAAAGATTTTCTCTTACTTCCGATAAAGCAAGTACATTTTTTATTTTAGAGTGGTAATCTAAAGCTTTCGATAAATCTTCTCCCTTATGGTTTTCTACCTTTTCTAAAACCTCTTTTGTTTCTTCTGAAATTGGTTTTAAATCTTGATTTTCATCATAATATTCTAAATTTAATTTCATAGCTTCCCTTCTTTTTCTATTTTTTCGTTCTCTCTATTGTAATTTGTGAATCGATTCTTAAAAAGCCAACAGTATCTTTTGCTGAAATAATTTCAATTAAAAGTGCCTCATACTTTCGATTTAATACTTCTAGCTCCCCTTTTGCGTTGATATAAGTACAGCTAAAAGATAGTGTATATTTATTTGGTGCTAACGGTAATTTTTGTTGAAAAGACACTTCTATGATATCATTCTTTTCAAATTTGCCTGGATATATTTTTTCATTCATGGTATTGGTTCCTACAATTTCAATTCCATTAAAATCTTTGATGGTCATTGTAAAAATAGGATTATCAATTGTTTCGTTAAATTTTATTTTTGACTTTAACACCACTTCTTTTTCATTATCAATCATCGTTAAATATTGACCTTGTAAGTCAAAAATGCCATAATCAATTACTTCTGCTTTATGATTACCATATTCAATCAAATTTGGATTTTCTATAAAATGAGATTTCCATGAATCTGTTTCTTCTTTATGATGTTGATTTTCTAAGATATCTTCCTTTTTTTTACTTTGCTCAAGAGTTGGCCCTTTTGCATTGCCAGTAATCATTTTTTTATATAATTCTACTCCTTCTTTTACGTCTCCATCAAATACTTTTAATCCATTTTCTAGAATAATGGTTCTTGTACAGTTTTTTAAAATATCCGATACATTATGCGTAACAAAAAGAATGGTTTTCCCTTTTGTCTTAAACTCTTGAAATTTTTTAAAGCATTTTAATTGAAACGCCATATCTCCTACCGATAGTACTTCATCAACAATTAAAATATCTGGATCTACATTAATGGCACAAGCAAAGGCTAATCTTGCAAACATACCAGAAGAATAAGTTTTTACTGGTTGATACAAATGCTCTCCAATATCAGCAAAATCAATAATTTCTTGTTTTTTTGCCTCGATTTCTTTTTTACTTAGTCCCATCACTTGTCCATGTTGATAAATGTTTTCTTCTCCTGTTAATTCTAAATTAAAAGCTGTCCCTAATTCTAAAAGAGAACTGATTTTGCCTTTCACTTGTATCGTTCCTGATGTTTGTGTAGCAACTCCTGTAATGATTTTTAATAACGTAGATTTACCCGCACCATTTTTTCCTAATATGCCTAACACTTCTCCTTTTTTTACATCTAGTGTTAATTGATCTAATGCTTTAAATTCTGCGTGCTTATGGTAGCCTGGAAGTATTACTTCTAAAAGCCTTGCTTTTTTACTAGCATATAATTTATAAGTTTTGGTTAAATTATGAATTTCTATCATTTTACTATTTTCTTGCATTCTACTTAAACCTCTTTTATATTTCTATTGTTTTATTTCCATCTTTGGCAATATAGTTCTTTTTTACTTGTAATTGTTCTATCCAACTTCTTGTTTCCATCGTTTTCCATGGACCTGTATTTTTTCCTTCTCCTGCATCATTATTCCAAAGCCATTCTGGTGTTGGCCATAAACATATTTTAGGGTCTACTGCTTCATATAATTCTTTTGTGGCACCTGCTTGTCCATGATGTGCCATTTGCACAATATCACTTTTTAATTTTTCTTTTTGTGTTGCTAATAATTTTTGACTACTTTTTTCTCCTGTATCCCCTAAAACAAGGAAACAATGATGGTCGGTCGTAAATTTTATTACCATACTTTGCTCATTACCAGCATTTTCTGTAATTTCAGGATTTCGAATTCCTAATATTTCTACTTTTATTCCTTCTATTTCAAAAGTTTCATTTAAGTTTGGATTCACTACCTTATTTTTTATTTTTTCTGAATTTAAGGTATCTAGAAAAGTTTTTGTGAAGTCTGCTCTTTGTGGTTCATATTCTTCATACCATGCTAGCTCATTGGGAGAAACATAAATTGCGTTTACTTCCATATCTGTATTGTTGATAATTTGTGTAAATGCCCCTACATGATCATCATGTGCATGAGTTAAAAACCAAGCTTCTACTTTTCCTCCATTTTGATTAATTTGTTCTATTAACTGGTTGGTATCTTCTAGCGTTCCTCCGTCAATGACAATAAGCTTTCCTTCTTTTGTTTTTAACAAATAGCCCATCATTTGTCTTGAGCCTTGTGGAGATAGTTGTGTTAATTTGATTTGTGGGGTAGCTATAAAAGGATAAAGTACCATTCCCAAACATAAAATAATGAAAATACCAATGAATAATTTACAATAAAAAATAGATTTTTTCTTCATTTTTTCCTTCTTATCTTTTTACAAAACATCTGCAAAATCTTTTTTATTTCTTTTGAATACACTATTTCCCCATAAAAACATAATGCCTGTGATTAACCAAAATACAATCGTAAATAAAAAATGATTTTCTGTTAGCATATTTCCTGGGATGAATACTTCTCGAAAAACGGTTACCAAATAAGTAAATGGACTGCATTTGATGAGGGTTAAAATCGTGTTATGTTCTTCTAACATAGATAAATTCCAAATAATAGGCGTAAACCAAAAAAACAATTGCATGATAATTCCTAATAAATTTGAAAAATCTGGTACAAGTGTGGTAATGGCTGAAGTAAATCTAGTAAAAGCAATGATAAAGGCAAAAAAAGCAACTAGTACATAAATAAATTCGAATAAATTTGGAAGATACCCAAATACCAAGCATACCACCGTTGCTACTAAGATTAGAAATAATCCCACAAAACTAGAAGCCACAATAGAAATCATAGGAATGATGTCTACTGGAAATACCACTTTTTTTACTAGGTAACTATAAGCTCGAATTGAGTTACTTGCCGACATAATACTATCATTTAGCCATTGCCAAATAGCTACCCCGGGTAAAAACCATACTACATAAGGAATGTTTCCACTACTACCTGTTTTTAAAATGTATTGAAAGACAATGACATAAGTAAACATGAAAACAAAGGGTTGTAAAAAGCCCCATATACTTCCTAAGCTTGTACTAGCAAATCGGTTTTTAAAATCGTTTTTTCCTAATTGCCAAATTAACTTTCTATTTTTTATGATTGAGTGAATTAATTCCATTTCTTTGCCCTTTCTTTTATTTGCTCTTTTTCTTATTTTCTATTTTAAGTTTGTCTTTTTCTTTTTCTTCATTTTTATTACTTTTATCTATCCTTTAAAAGTTCCTTACCATTTCTAATGTAATCCCAACCAGAGAAAATAGTAGCAATGACAGAAACCGTCATAAGAATTGTTGTTGCACAATTGATGCCAAAAGCATAACCCGTTAATTTTTCTTGGAATATTGCACCAAAGGCATTGTTATCTAAAAAGGCTACAATAATTGCAAGCATTTGTGTTACTGTTTTTAGTTTTCCCCAAATACTAGCAGCTATTACTTTTCCTCCCTTTTCTACTGAAATTAAGCGATACCCTGAAACAATGAATTCACGAAATACAATAATCGTAGGAATCCATGCTGGAAGTTTTCCCTCTTCTACTAAAATAATTAAAGCAGTAATTACTAATACTTTATCTGCTATTGGGTCTAAAAATTTTCCAAAAGTCGTAACCTGGTTTCTAGAACGCGCAATATGCCCATCTAATTTGTCGGTAATAGAAGCAATGATAAAGATGGCATTTAATACCCATGCTACGATTGGTATTCCTAAAAATTCCCCTTCCCAATGAAAAAATGTTACAATGATCATAATAGGTACTAACAAGATTCGAAAAATAGTTAATCGGTTCGCTAAATTCATCTTTATTTCCTCCTTTTTTAGACGTCTTTATTATATAAAACTATGCAAAAAAAAGCAAGTAAAATCATAGATTTACCTACTTTTTTGTACAATTTCTACAATGTCAGAAATATATTCTCCTATTACAGGAATATTTAACGTCACGATTTTTCTTAATAATATAATCAAAATGGCCGTAATGATGGTAACCCCAATTCCGATTCCAATTCCTCTTGCCATGCCTGCTATTAAATTGGTCCATAGCATTTTCTTTCTATTGCCTAATAATTGCGCTATATCTAATAAATTACTTTCTAACAAATTTTTATTTAAATTATCTATCTGTTTTAATAATAAATTTTCTTTTTCTTTTTTTCGAAACATAAAATACACCCTTCTTTCTTTAGGGTGTATTTTTTTCTTTATTTTATACCTTTTCTTATTATTGTACATTTTGTATTTCATTGTCTACTACAATTTCGTTATCTTGTGGTTGCTCTACAATTTCATTTTGCAATTTTCTTTCTTCTTCTACTAAAGTTTCTAATTTTTGAATAAATTCTTGCAATCTTTTAACATCTTTTCCTATCATTTCCCAATCATTACTTTCATTGGAATTACTTAAATTTTGATTTGCTTTAATAATTAAATCAATTAAATCTTCTACTGTATCTGTATTTTCTACTTCAATATTCACTGCATTTTGAGAAACCAAATTCGTTAGTGCTTCTTTTAAATTATTACCAATGGCCACTTTATTGGCAGATGCTACAATTACTTTTTTTAAGGTAGGAAGAGCATCTTGTTCATTAATATATTGTGTATAAATGGATTCCACATACAAAAGATTGTTGTCAAGTGGAACAATCGTCATTTTTTTTGTCATTCTTGTTCCATTTACATTTAAGGTTTCTAATTCTTTTGTAATGGTTTCATCTTGTCCTATTTGTGTATCTAATTGCATTGGTCCTAAAATATTACTATCGGCTTGATATTTATAAATGGTTAGTTTACTATTTCCACTATTATCACAACTTCCTACTAAATAAGAAATTAAATTTTGTCTTCCTTGTGGTGTATATGGCAACACTAATCCTAATATTGGTTGTTCTTCTTCTACTAATTTTACCATTGTATAATAAGGCTCTATATCTGTTCCTGTTTTAGTAATTACTTTACCTGTATTATAAGTAGCAATTTCCCAAATGTCATCACTACGATATAAAACGTCTGGTTGAATATTATGATATCTAGTAATCATATTGGCTTGTATTTTATATAAATATTCTGGATACACAAAATGCTCGCTAATATCGGCTGGTATTGTTTCTTCCAAATCCACAAATAGATCTGGATAAATATTACGATATGCCATAGCAATTGGGTCTGTTCGATCCGTAATATAAAAAGAAATATTGCCATTATAACTATCAATTAATACTTTTACTGAATTTCGAATATAATTTAATTCCAAGCGAGTTGTTGAATTTTCTCTTAACGTTGTTTTTTGAGAATAAGGGTAATCGTTTGAAATAGTATAAGCATCTAATACCCATACCAGTTTTCCTTCTTCTGTTACGACCAAATAAGGATTTTGGTCGTACATGAAATAAGGCATGACTGTTTGTGCTCTTTCAATAATATTACGATTTGTTAAAATTTTACTGGTATTGGTTACATTACTAGAAAATGCTAATTGCAAATTTCCTTCCTTTAAAGCTATTATCATTCGATCTAAGAAATTTAAGGTTAATCCCGCTTCTCCTTGAT
This sequence comes from uncultured Clostridia bacterium, assembly GCA_947626735.1. Taxonomy (GTDB): domain Bacteria; phylum Bacillota; class Clostridia; order TANB77; family CAG-508; genus UMGS1663. The sequence continues at coordinate 41,738 of CANQTK010000004.1, read as the reverse complement.
ACGTATTTTCCGCATTTTCTGCATAAGTAGAATCCAAAATAGGATAATCAAATTCCTTCTTATTATTACTATTAGTTACTACTGTATCGTTTGTTTGCATACCAAAATAAATTCTTGGTTGTGTAATGGTAATTGCTTCATTTGTTTTCTCAAAACCTTTTTGCATATGGTTTAACGTTCCATTTTCTTTGGTAGAAGTAGCCGAAGTAATAATACTACTATACCCATGTGTATATTCGTAAGTTTTATTATTATAGGTTCCATTACTACTTACAATTTCTCTTGGCGACAAATATACTAATTGTTCTTTTCCATTAATGCTATATTTACCTATTTGACTATTCAAATAAGAGTAATATCCTTTGGCTGTTTGCGCATTTTGTAAATCTTTTAATACAATATCTTTACTAACAATTGCTATATTATTTACTACTTTTTCATATTTGGCTAAATCTTGAGAAGTAATATTTTCTAAAGAATTGTCCAAATTTACTTCTTCTAAATTAATGCCATAAGCATTTTTGGTATATTGAATATTGGTTGCGATATATTGCTTTTCCTTATCTAATTGATTGGTAGTAACAAAAACTTCTTGAAAAATGACTAATACTAAAAACATACCTACTAAATAAGAAGGGACTACTCCTATACACAAAATTAATTTTCTTGTTTTTCCTTCTTTCCATGCTTTTATTGCTAAATAAACAGATACAATTAAAACAATAGATAAAATACGATATCCCCATAGTTTTATAGTTACATCTGTAAAACTAGCCCCATATAAAGAATAGCTTGTTTGATTATCTTGCAAGTTTAAAAACTTTTCTGTTCCAATACTTTGTGTTTTTATAAAAATAAGTCCTGCAAATAATATAGCAATCATCATAATAAACGTAGTAACTTGTTTTATTAACTTACTATTCGTTAATGTTTTTCGATCTACTCCATCAAAAAACATATTAAAAGTTATAATATAATATGCAATGGTATAGATTAATAAGGCTATTACTAGAACTAAAAAATACCATATACAAGCTTCAATAAATGGTTTTTGAAAAATAAAATAGCCAATATCTAAACCAAAAATTGGATCTTGCACACCAAATTGTGCACTATGAAAACATAACATTGCCTTTTCTAGTAAAAAACTAGAAGTCGTGCTACTAAGAATAAGACTACTAATAAAGGCAATCGATTTATTTAATAATTTTGGCATTGGTTTCTTTTCTACATCAAAAAATTCTTTTAATCCATTTTTTATTCTTGTATTAGTAAAATAAATGATGCTATATAATATGAGAAAATTAAGAATGAAAGCACAACTTGTATATTTTATGTTTTGCCAAAATACACTAATATAGTTTTGTCCTATCTCCATTGTTTCTAAATAGGTACCACGAAACGCAATGTAAGCTATGATGCTAGCTAATATAGCAACTGTTATGACAACAAAAAAACGTCTTTTCTTGATTTTCATTGTGACAACCTCCTCCTTTTTCTTTGTGTTTATTCCTCTAAAAAGGCATTGACAAAATCTTTCGCATCAAAAACTTCCATATCATCGATTTGTTCCCCTACTCCAATAAATTTAATAGGAAGTTTATTTTCTTCTACAATGCCAATAACAACACCACCCTTGGCTGTACCATCCAATTTGGTTAAAATAAGTCCTGTTAAAGGAACCGTCTCTTGGAAAGCTTTTACTTGCATAATAGCGTTTTGCCCTGTAGTAGCATCTAATACTAGTAATGTTTCCTGATCTGCCTCTGGTAGTTGTTGATCAATTACTTTCTTTATTTTTTCTAATTCATCCATTAAATATTTTTTATTGTGCAGTCTTCCTGCGGTATCGCAAATTAGTACATCTGCATTTTTCTCTTTGGCTATTTTTATGGCATCATATACGACAGAAGCGGGATCTGCTTTTTCTTCTTTTTTGACTAAATCTACCCCTGCTCGATTCGCCCAAATTTCGAGTTGTTCTACAGCAGCAGCACGAAAAGTATCAGCAGCTGCAACAATTACCTTTTTTCCTTCTTGTTTCAAACGATTTGCTATTTTACCAATAGAAGTGGTTTTTCCTACTCCATTGACACCTACTACTAAAATTACGGAAGGAGTTGTGGTTAATGTTAAACTACTATCGGTTTGTTCTAAAATTTGTTGTATTTCTCCTTTTAATGCCTCTTTTACTTCTTGCTCTTCTTTGATGTTTTCTTTTTTGATTTTTTGTCTTAAATTATCAATTATTTTAATAGAAGCCTCTGTTCCTACATCAGACATAATTAAGACTTCTTCTAATTCTTCTAATAATTCTTCATCTACTTTTCGAAAACCACTAAACACCTGATTTATTTTTTCATCAAACGATGTTTTTGTTTTATTTAAACCACTTTTTAATTTATCAAAAAAACTCATGGATTTTCTCCTTTTTCTTTTTATTTTTGCTATTGTATCACATTTTTTATCTTTTTTCCATATCTTCTACCTTTTTTAAGAAAAAATTTATTTTTTTATATTGTTAAAATTACTTATCTTCTCTTTTTTTATAAAAAAAATAAAAATACTTATTATGTTGTTAAAAAAGTCGTATCTTGACTAGATACGACTTTTACATGGAGCTACTGGGCAGAATCGAACTGCCGACCTACAGGTTACGAATCTGTTGCTCTACCAACTGAGCTACAGTAGCATTTCAATAGTCATTATTATATCTTGTTTTTTCTAGTCTGTCAATCCTTTACTTTGTTAAAATCTTTATTTTTTGCAAAATAAAAATCCAGCCAAACTGGATTTTTATTTACTTTTAAAAATGTTTTCCTTTTCTATTTCTATTTCTATTTTCTTCTTCGTCATTTTCTAAAAAATAATCAATTTTAGATTTTGTTGCATTGTTTTCTATTTTTTCTGTATGATTTAATATATTTTCTTGTTTTTCTGGTAATTCTTCAGGGAAACCCTCAAATTCTTCATTTTCATATTCTTCTTGGTTTCTATGTTTTATTGTATAAACAATCACAATAACTAAGGCAATAAGTAGCACTGCACCTACTGCTATATAGATATATAGGTTAGAATCTATCTTTTTATTTTCTTCTGTGGTTCCTGCTATATTCGTTGCTAATTTTTTTGCTTTTATTTGATAGGTAACTTTTTCATTTCCATCTTGTGAAGTAACAATAATAGTAATGACATTTTCTCCCTCTTCTAAATTTTCATTTCCTATAATTTCTACCGTTGCCTTTTCGTCATTTGCTACAGCTTCTATTTCTAATTGTGTTTTTTCTTTTATTGTTATTTCATATTGATATAAATCGGATTTAAATTGTTTGTCTATATTTGTATCTTCAATTTTTAGAGATGCTAATCCAAGTGTCATTTCTTTTAGTCTTGTTACTTGAATTTCATATATTTTTACTGTTCCATCTTCTGCACTAACTGATATAGTAACTAAATTTTCTCCCTCTTTTAAGTTCTTATTTCCTTGAATCGAAACAGTTGCTTTTTCATCCTCTGGTTCTGCCTTAATATTTAGTTCTGTTATTGTATTAGCAACTTGCATTGTATAAGCAACCGTATTAGTAGAAAAAGAAGGAACTAATTCTTGATTATCTACCTCTAAAGATTTTAAATTTGCATTATTCGATTTTTCTTCTTCAACTGGTTTTGTTGTTGTTAAATAACTTGATGAAATATAAGCTGTTTTTCCATTATAAGTAACTTTGCTCCATCCGTTACTTCCTACTCCTGTTCTTGTTACTTCTTTTCCTTTTTGTAAGCTTCCTAATATTTTGCTAGAAGTAGTGTAACTCTCTCTAATATTAACCGTTTGTTTTGCATATACTGTTTCATTTACACTAGTAAAAGTTGGTTCTTCAGGTGTTGTTGGAGTTGTTGTAGCTGGTGTACTAGGTGTTGTTGGAGTTTCTGGAGTAGTAGTGGTTGGCGGTGTTTCTGGAACAGTTTCTTTTGCTTTTACGGTAACTGTTGCTGTTGCTTGATTTGATGTTTTTTCATCTGTCCCATGTGGAATCACTCCTTCTGCTGAAAAAGTAACTTTATAAGTAGTGTCTTTTGTTACTTCTGGAGCCTGAAATTTATACACTGCTAAATTCGTTACCCCAGAAGTATAAACGCCTGAAACGATTTGTCCATCAACCAATGTTCCTCCTTCTGCACTAATAAAAGTAAGTCCTTCATTAGAAGAGATAGATATCTTATATCCATCTACCAATTCCTGAGATGTAACATTTATTGTTACTGTTTCCCCAGATTTAACCGTTGGATCATTAGTTACTACCTTTGCTTGAGATACAATAGTTCCTATAGATAATATTAAAATTATCAAAAATATAATTGTGAAAACTTTATTTTTCATGATATCAAATCTCCTTTTATTCTAAATTTAGATTAATATTAATTTGCTCTCCTGTAACATATTTTTTTAACATTTTTAAAGAATCTAATGTATCAATTACTCCGTCTTGATCAACATCAGCTGCTTTTTCATTTACCCCTTTTAATTTTTCTGTTCCTACAAATTGTTTTAGGGCTTTTAAAGAATCTAAAGTATCTACTACGGCATCTCCATCTATATCACCTAATTTTACAACTGTATATTTTTTATCTCCTATTGTAATCGTATAACCTGTTCCTACCATTCCTGTTGTCACTACAGTTCCATCTGCTTTTTTCACAGTAATCGTAGTATTAGAATACTTTTCTTTGATTGCTTCTACTGTGGTTTCTGGTTCGCAAATTAAATTTGTATTTTCTAATTTAAAATTATCATTTTTTGTAGTTGTTTCTGGTGTAGTTTGTGGTTTTGTTTCTGTATTTGAATTGACTACTTCTATATATTGTTCTTTTGCATCGCCTCTTGCGATGTAACCTTGAATTCCATTGGCTGTTACTACTTTATCCCATGTATAACCGTTTGCATTAGAAACGCCTGCTTGTGTTCTTGTTAAAACATTTCCTTTCTCTAAATAGGTTAATACTTTCTGATTGGTTCCTGGAGTTTCTCTTACTTTTAAGCCAGACTTGCAAATAACCTTGATTATTTCTGTATTAGTTGTTGTTCCTCCATTATTAGTATTTAATTGAATGTAATTCTGTGCTACATAACCTTGTCTTCCATCTGCTAATTTTACTCTGTCCCATACATAACCATCTAAAGTATATTTTCCTTTTTCTATTCTAGTTAGTACTTGCCCCTTAATTAACATCGTAACAATCGTGGTTCCTGTAAGTCCTGGTCCATTTCGTAAATTCACAGAAGTATTAGCAACTACCGTTTCATTACAATTTGTAATATCTGCTATTTCTACAATATAGTTACGTGCTACATAACCTTGTCTTCCATCTGTTAAAACTACTTTATCCCAATAATAACCACCATTCATGGAAGATGCTTTTTCAATTCTAAGTAAAGTATCTCCTGTGTTTAATGTTGCAATAATGGAAGCAGAATTACTTGCTCCACTTCTTACATTTACCTTTTCTCCTTTTATTTTAATATTTTGCGTTACAATTCCTGCATCTACTGGTTCTTGGCATATTGTTTCTGGCATATTTTCATAAACTGGTATAATAAATTCAAATGCACTTTCAAATACGCCTAACTCTTTATAAGTATCTCTTGGTTTCGCACTTTCTGTAATACAAGCTGAAACATTTTGCATATATTGAAAATAGTATAAGGTTCCATCTGAATTGTCTACATCAAATTTTTGTAAATATAAAGTATCTTGTCCATCATTAATATAATTACTTGCTAAGATTTTTGTTCCTTCTTTTATCGATTTTTCAGGATCTGTCCATCCATTTGTTTTCGCATAATTTAATCCATTTGCAATGACTTGAGCGTTGTTTGAACCAGAAGCTTTGATATTTAAAAAGTTATAATAACCAACATAACCACTATAAGTACCTGTTGCTGTGCTTCCTGGTGTAGAACCTGCCCCCTGTTCTTGTCTAATTCTAGAAGCTAAATGATAAGGACTGATTTTTGCCTCTTTTGCTGCTTCATAAATAATTTGTGCATAGGATTTATTAAGTGTTGCCTTTGTTCCATCTGTTTTGGTATAAGTAACTTTATCTCCCTTCATATAGCCAATATTAGCTATAATTTTCTGCACTCCTTCTAAAGTTTGAATTTCACTATTATACGATAAGTTTTCAAATTGGAAAATGTAAGTATCATTTAACCAATTTCTTGGATCCATATAATAAGAAACCGCAGCTTCTGATGCACACCTCCAAGAGCTTCCACCATGGGGAGTTTCTCCACATACACTACACTTCCATGCACTAGATTTAGTAGATGGCACTACATTTCTTCCATGATAAGCACTGGTTTCATTTTTAATTACTTGATACCAGTCTAACCCTGTATAAAAGATGGTAAATTTCCAGTTAGGATGTTCCTTTTTTAATTTTTCAATTAACGTTTTATAGCCTGGATAAGAATCAATTTTATTAGAATAACTCTCTCTTGTTTGTGCTGCTAATACAGTATTGGGAGTTATATCATTAAAAAAAGCATAAGATAACAAAGTGAAAACAATAGCTATGATTACGAACTTGTTTTTCTTATTTCGTTCTATTTTAGGTTGTTTTATAAACAATTTATTTTCCTCCTTAGCAAGTTTGAAAACTCTTTTGTTTTTTTGTCGAATTGATTATATCATTTGCTGTCTTTAATCGTCAATAAAATTCACAAAACTTACAAAAATGTAATATTTTAGTAATATTTAGAAAAAAATAAATCTTATGCATCTTTATTGCATAAGATTTTGTTATGTTCTTGCTTTGTTATTCTTTAGCCTCTGTTACAGCCACATCCATTTCCAAAGCTTGTAAATAATAATAAGAATATGATAATAAAGAATAAAATTTCACTATCACATCCACAGCCACCAAATAAGCCGTTGAATAATCCTCCGTTGTTTCCACAACCACATCCGCAATTTCTTACTTCATCTTGCATAACTTTTCCCTCCTCTTTTCTTTTTATGATATAGTATGCAATTTTTATTTTTTGTGTTACAATTATATTGGTATTAAAATTTAAGTTAATTTCATTGCTAAATTTTAAAAAAATCTTATTCCTTACTAAGAAAGGAAACAGAAAAATGAAAAAAATAGAACTACTTTCTCCTGTACGGAGATTTTGAATGTTTAAAAGCAGCCGTGCAAAATGGTGCCGATAGTGTTTACTTTGGCGCTTCTGCTTTTAATGCGAGAGCTTCTGCTACGAATTTTGATCTAAGCAATTTAAAAGAAGCCATTTCTTATACAAAATTAAGAAATGTAAATACGCATTTAACCTTAAACACCTTAATTAAAGATTCCGAAATGGAAGATGCTATTCTTCTTGCTAAAAAAGCTTATGAATTTGGAATTGATGCTATTATTGTGCAAGATTTAGGATTAGCTCGCTATTTAATACAAAATTTTCCTAACCTTCCTATTCACGCAAGTACGCAAATGACCATTCATAATTTAGAAGGTGCCTTGCAAGCTGAAAAATTAGGCTTTCAAAGGGTAGTACTATCCAGAGAATTATCGTTAGAAGAAATTCAATATATTTGCTCCCATACAAAAATAGAAATTGAAACTTTTATTCATGGTGCTCTTTGTATTTCTTACTCTGGACAATGTTTATTTTCTAGTATGATAGGAGGTCGCTCCCGGAAATCGTGGAAAATGTGCACGGTCCATGTAGGCTTCCTTATGAACTTATTTCCAATGTCTCTTTAGGGACGTTTCCTAATGAGACATCTGTCCCTAAAGAGACATTAGATAAAGGTTATTTATTAAGTACCAAAGATTTATGTGGGTTAGATTATTTGCCTGAGTTAATAAAAGCAGGTGTCATGTGTTTTAAAATAGAAGGTAGAATGAAAACACCAGAATATGTAGCAACGGTTACTCGCATCTATCGAAAGTATCTTGATTTGGCATTATCAGGTAAGCCTTATCAAGTAGAAGAAAAAGATAGAAAAGAATTAGCACAAGTTTTTAATCGTGGTGGTTTTTCATGTGGTCATCTTGCAAGCAAACCAAATAAAGAGTTGGTATTTCAAGAAAAACCTAATCATATGGGGCTTTATGTTGGTAATATTGCCAGTTTAAAATCGAATAAAGGTCATGTTTTTGTAAATTTAACAGATAATCTTGCTTTGGGAGATACCATTCAGTTTGAAAAAGAAGATACCAAATATACCATTTCAGAATTAATGGTAAAAGGAAAAAATATTCCTTCTGCTCATGCTAAACAATTAGTCGAAATAGGAAGAATGAAAGGAAATCTTCATATAGGAGATAAAATTTATCGTATTGGGTCTAAAGAGCTTTCTACTATGGCTAAAGAATCTTACCAAGAAGAACACAAAAAGGTATTATTGCATGCTAGTATTACCTTAAAAAAGAATAAACCAATTATTTTAAAGGTTTCTACTTGTCAAGTAAATAACCCTCTTTTTGCTGATATTAATGTTTCTTTTACATCTGACGATGTCCCAATAGAAGCAAAATCAAAACCAATTGATAAGGAAAGAATCATAGAACAACTAAATAAAACAAGCAATACCCTATTTACCTTTGATAAAATAGAAGTTACCTTAGAAGATAACTTGTTTTTACCTTCTATTAAAGCCATTAATGAATTAAGAAGAAATGCGTTAGATGAAATTTATTATACAGCACAGAGTAGAATTTTTAGGACATCTCCTACTTTTAACACTAGATTAAATATAAATAAAACTTCTAAACAGAACAAAAATGTAAAAAACATTTCTTTATTATTAAATCTTTTAAAAGAAGAGGAAGATTATAGCACACTACAAAAGGTTAATCAAATTTATCTTCCATTAAGATATTTTGCTAATAAAAAATATGAAAAAGTAGCTTTCAAAATTTGTTCTACCTTCCCTACTTATATTTATTTACCAACCATTGTGAAAAGTAACTATAAAAACTTGCTAAATAGTGTTGTTGAAAAAACAATTGATACCTTTCCTATTTGTGGCTTTGTAGTATCCAATTTAGCAAGTGGCAAGTTTATAGAACAAATCAAACAAAATTATCCTAATCAATTTGAATTTATAGGAAATTACACTTTAAATGTTTTTAACCATTTAACACAGCAAGAATTACAAGACTTTGGTATAAAAAAGTTAACTCTTTCTCCTGAGCTTGATGCATTTACTATTCAAAATTTAACAAAGAACCCCGTATGTGAGCAAGAATTAATCGTTTATGGAAGAGTTCCTTTAATGTCAATGAATTATTGTTTGCTTGGAAAAACCAATAAATGTTATCCTACTTGTGGCACACGTTGTAAAGAAGAAAAACAGTATTACTTAAAAGATCGATTAGGAATTCGTTTTCGTATTGTGCCAGATAGTATTCAAACCGTTAGTACCATTTATAATAGCAAAATTACTTCTATTGACGCTTCTTGCTTTAATGTTTCTTCCTATCGTTTTGATATGTTAGATGAGACCGTAGAAGAAATCAATTCGATTATTGAAACTGTTTTGCAAGGAAAACGTTTAGAAGGAAAAGAATATACGAATGGTAATTTAAATCGAGAAATTTAAGCTTTTTTATTGCTTTCTTAAAGAATATATGTTACAATATCGCTATGTTAATCTTTTATAAAAAGTAGTTCGTAACCAAAGTTGGTAAGGAGGTACAATATGAATGATAATTTATTGTTATTGTTATTTTTTCTCATAATTATTATTGCATCTGTTATCTGTGCCATAATTAAAAAAGAGCAATATTTACGCAAGCAAGCAGAAGAAGAATTGGCATCCACCAAAAAAGCTTTTAAAACATTGTGTGAAGATTGTATAGCAGAAAACGGTAGCTTGCATGCTAGAATAGCTTATCAAGCATATTTTGCGGAACCTGTCGATCTTACTGGCGATGGTTTCATTGATATGCCAGAATAATGGATTATTTTTAAAAAAGGTAACTTAACCTTATAGGTAAGTTACCTTTTTTAGTTTCTATCATGTTTGGCACTTAATGCAATAATTACATCCATATTGTCGTCTTTGGCTGCTTTGTTTTTTCGAATGGCTTTACATTTCTTACATTCAAATACAATAACATAGCCTTTTTTACCATCGATTTCTAATCCAATTGGTTCTAATATACCATGACAAGTTTCTTCTCTATCTCCCGGGTTGATATCGACATGTTTAGAATGTAGGCAATAAGGACAATGGTTACGACAAGAATACCCTAATTTTTGTACTTTTTTGCCACAATTTTCACAAATAAATTCTTCATCAATCTCTGTAAATTTTCTTTGCATTTTTTCTTTCCTTTTTCTCATTTTCTTTTTCTTATTTGCACAATAGTATGATTTAAAATATAATGCTTTTAATATTCAAAAATACTATTACCTAAAAACTCTTGAAGTAATGAATTTTTAGGTACATCTTCTATAGGAAGTGGTTCAAAATATTTTAAAAACTCACATAAACGCTTTGCTTCTGCATATTCTTTCTGTTCTTTTCCTATTTTCTCGAACAAAGGCAAAGCATATTGTTTTAATACATTAATTTCATATACCAAAGAAGTATTAAACATAGCATCTGCTTCCTCTTGGTATGGAAAAATATTTTTTTCTTCTCCTGCTGTTACTAAATACCAAGATGTTAAAGTTTTTAGTGCGTCATATCCTCGAAATTGATTATCTCTTACTGTTCTTCTAATAATTCTCGTATCCGTGGTAGAAATACGATTGTAATAATCAATATTAAGAACGGTTAAAGCACTAATATAAATTTTAAATTTTTGCTCTTTTGGAATAGCAGGAGTTAGTTTATCGTTTAGACAATGAATTCCTTCCATAACAAGAACTTCATCATCTTCTAGCTTCATGGTATTTCCTTTATAATATTTTTTGCCTTCTTTAAAGTCAAAAGTAGGCACTTCAATTTCTTCTCCGTTTAATAATTTTACTAAATGCTCATTTAATAGTTTTAAATCCACTGCTTCAATATCTTCAAAATTATAGTTACCAAATTCATCTTTTGGTGTTTGCTCTCTTTCTACAAAATAATTATCTACTGAAATGGTTTTTGGTTTTAACCCATTTAAGCGAAGCTGCAAACCTAATCTTTTGGCAAAAGTTGTTTTTCCAGAAGAAGATGGCCCTGCAATTAAAATGACTCTTTTCTTTCTATCTTCTGTAATTTTATCTGCAATTTGTGAAATTTTCTTTTCATGAAGTGCTTCGGAAAGTAAAATAATTTCTTTTCCTTCCCCATTTCGTATTTTTTCATTTAATTGCTCTAAGGTAGAAATTCCTAAAACATGGTTAATATCGTTATATTCCTCTAAAGTTGCCATTAATTTCTTTCCTTCTTCATAAGGCTTTACTTCATTTGGATTTTTCTTACTTGGGTAACGAATTAAAAAGCCATCTTGGTATTTCATAAGGTCAAATAGTGGAACATAGCCAGTTGAAATTGGCATTACTCCATAAAAATAGTTATAATAGCTTTCACAAAAATAGAAAGATACTTCGTCTTTTTCTTTATTTTCTAATTGTAATTTTCCAATCCCTGTATTTTCTTTTTTAATAAATTCTATGGCTTCTTCTTTTTTCATTTCGACTTTTCGAATTGGCAAGTTTTGTTCGATAATGGTTTGCATTTCTTTTCGAACTTCTTCTATCATTTCTTTGGTTACTGTATTATTTTCTATTTCACAAAACATACTACTAGATAATTGATAATTGACAGTTAATAAAGTTTCAGGGTATAACTTATGAAATGCCATTGCCATTATAAATAATAAGCCTCTTGTATAAATACGAGCTCCATCCCTTGAGCTTGTATCTAAAAGTTCTATTTCATCGTTCTCTTTCAATGTATAATTTAATGGTTTTACTTCATTATTTACCATACAAGCAATGATATTTTTCTTTTCTTCTATGGTTTCTTTGAATACCTCTAAAACGGTTGTATTCTCCTCTGTTTCTACTTCAATATTTTTATAAATAATTTTCATTTGTTTTCATCCTTCCTTTTTCTTCTTCCTTATTATATGCTATTCTTCATTCTATGTCAAAATTTATTCTTGTTTTTGCATAAATTTTCCCATTTTGGAAATTCTAAAGAAAAAGGACGGATGAAAATGGATTTTAAAAAAATACTAGACTCTTTTACATGGAAACCACAGGAAGCTTATGACTTCTCTATTGCCCAAACAGAAGAAAATAATCACAACCAAGAAGAAAATGTCAATCCTCTAGAAAATCGAAAAAAAATAGTTTCTCATTTAGATGTCAATTTAGAATATATCAAAACAAGATTTAATACTTTTCTTAACAGTGATATTATCCTTCGTGAGTTTACCCTTCTTGTGCATAATAAACCATATAAAGCATTTTTATTATTTATTGACGGTATGGTAGATTCTAATTTAATTAACGATTTTATTTTAAAACCTTTAATGCTTCGAAACTCTACTAACACCTTTCAAACTCAAAAAGAGAAAAACATATCACAAACCATTACAAACAATGTTTCCCTTAGAAAAGTAAAAAAATTTGACTTAGCACAATATATTTCTAGTAGACTTCTTCCCCAAAATAGTATTACAGAAGAAAAAGAAATGGATGCCATTATTTCTGGTGTGAACGCTGGTAATTGTGCCTTATTTATTGATACCCTTGAAATTGCCTTTGATATTGAAGTAAAAGGATTTAAGCAAAGAAGTGTCGATTCTCCTAATAATGAAATTATTATTAAAGGACCTCAAGAAGCCTTCGTAGAAAATATTAGGACCAATACTTCTTTACTTCGTAGAATTACAAATAACGAACAATTAATTATTGAAAATATAGAAATAGGAAAGGTAACCAAAACGAAATGTGCTCTTTGTTACATGGAAAATATTACCAATAGTGATTTAGTAGCAGAAGTCAAATATCGTTTAAATAACTTAGAAATTGACTCTTTATTATCTTCTGGCCAATTAGAACAATTAATTATTGATGATAATCAAATTGGCGTACCAGAAATTTTATCTACCGAAAGACCAGATAAAACGGCAAAACACTTATTACAAGGACGTGTTGTTGTTTTAGTAAATGGCTCTCCCTATTCCTTAATTATGCCAGCTACTTTTATTGACTTTATGTCCTCACCAGAAGATACCAACTTAAAACCTTATTTTGCTAATTTTTTAAGAACACTTCGTTTTTTAGCCTCTATTATTACTTTATTACTTCCAGGATTTTACGTAGCGGTGACTAGTTTTCACCAAGAAATCTTACCAACGGAACTACTTTACTCTATTTTAAGTGCAAGAGAAACCGTGCCTTTTCCGGTTATTTTTGAAATTTTTATTATGGAGGTTTCTTTTGAACTAATTCGAGAAGCTGGCCTTAGAGTTCCTTCTCCGATTGGACCTACCATTGGTATTGTTGGTGCTTTAGTTTTAGGACAAGCCGCTGTTAGTGCTAACATTGTTAGTCCTATTCTTATCATTATTATTGCCTTAACGGGAATTGCTTCTTTTGCTATTCCAGATTTTTCATTTGGTTTTCATTTACGATTTTTCCGTTTTGGCTTTGTACTACTTGGTTATATTGCTGGTTTTTTAGGCATTTCTATTGGACTTTTTGTCTATTTATCCATCCTTTGCAATATTCGCTCCTTTGGTGTTCCTTTTATGGCACCCTTTGCCCCTGCTATCAATAGCAAAGGAAATGGCTATTTTATTCCACCTATCTGGAAACAAGAATATCGTGCAACTTATGTAGCTCCTAAAAAAGAAAAAGCACAAGACCATATCAGTATGAAATGGAAATATAAATAGAAAGGAATTTTTTTATGAATCACTCAAGAATTGGTACGTTAGAAGCCATTTGTCTTATTCTATCTGTTATTATCATACGAACTGTATTGTCCCTTCCTAAAGCCATTTTAGCCCTTACTAACTCTGCTAGTATTATAAACTTATTCTATGTTGGTTTACTTATGCTACTTTTGGTTTATATGATATATCGCTTCTTTCAAAAATTTCCTGGTATGGACATTATTGATGTGTCTGAAGTACTGGGAGGAAATATTTTAAAGAAAATCGTAGGATTTATTTTTATTTTTTATTTTATTGTTAGTTCTAGTATTTTTCTTAGAAACTTTTGTGAATGTTTAAGAATTGTATACTACCCCTCTACTAGCATTTTATTTGTCATTTTATTTTTCATTATTGCCCTTTGTGCTACGAACTACTTATCCTTTAATGCTAGTTTGAAGGCAAATTTAATTATTACACCTATAGCTCTTGGTAGTATTATATTTTTATTTGTTGCTAACTTTAGGCACTTTTCACCACAAAGAATTTTTCCTATTTTAGGCAATGGAATCTTTGAAACGTTTGTAACAGGACTTGGCAATATTTCCTCTTTTAGTGGAATTGTTTTTTTGTATTTTCTTCCACCTTTATTAAAAGAGCCTCAAAAATTCAAAAAAGTCGCTATTACTTCCGTTGTTTTATCTGTCATTTACTTAATGATTACCGTTTCTATTGTTCTATTTATATTTCCTTACTTTGTGAAAATAGATGAAGTAATGCCACTTTATTCAGCTGCCACCTATATTGAATTTGGAAGTTTCTTTCAAAGGTTAGAATCTGTATTTTTACTAATATGGATGTTGGTTCTTGCTTGCTATTTAGGAATTATTAGCAAATTTGTACTTCTCATTTTTCGCAAAATAACCAATGTAAAAGATTTTAAACCAACCATTTACCCTGTTGGTCTTTGCATCCTTGCCGTTTCTCTTTTTCCAAAAAACTACGCTATGGCAAAGTTTTACGAAACGGATATTTATCCTTACCTTATGATTGGTATTGTTTGTATTATGAGTTTTCTTATTTTGCTTTTGGCATCCTTTAGAAGGAAAAGAAAAGTAGGTGATTTAGATTGAATAAAATACTACGTAATATCTTCATTTTGCTAGTCATTATTATTTTTATTGTGGCTTTTAGCCCTTCTTATACTTCTCTTAATATTGATAACTTAGCCTATGTTATTGCCCTTGGTATTGATGTAGGAGAAAATGAAGATTTTAATATTAGTTTTCAATTTACTACAGGAAGTTCTACCAGTGATTCTGGTTCTAGTGAAAAAAGTCCTCTTATTATTAACTCTGTAGAAGCATCTTCTATTGATAGTGCCATTAACTTAATGAATAGTTATTTGGCCAAAAAAATCAATCTATCCCATTGTCGTTTACTTATTTTTTCAGAAGAAGTAGCAAGCCAAGGAATTTCGGATGCTGTTTATACGTTAGCCAACGATTCACAGGTAAGACATTCTGCTAATATCATTGTAAGTAAAAACACTGCCAAAGACTATATGCAAAATTCCACCCCTATTTTAGAAAATTTAATTACAAAATATTATGAAATTTTTCCTAATTCAAGCAAATACACAGGTTACATTTATAATGTTACCTTCGCTGACTTTTTAAACCAATATTTATGCAATACATGTGAGCCTTTTGCTATTCTTGGTGGTGTAAATAAAAACGCTAATACCTCAGAAAATACTTCTCAAAGTACTAGTGTTACTACGATGAAATCAACTAATACTCCCTTTTCTGGCGATAGAGGAGCAGAAAATTTAGGCATTGCTGTTTTCAAAGATGACAAATTAGTAGGAGAATTAACTGCTATTGAAACTTTATGCCTTTCTATTTTGCGTGGCGATACCGATTCTTTTTTAATTAGTGTACCCGACCCTGACAATCCTGAAAAACTATTAGATATCAAAATATCGAATGAAGGTCATAAAAAAATTAAAGTCGATATTGTCAATGGTTCCCCTTATATTCGCTTTGAGGCTAAATTTACAGGTAGAGTCTATTCGATGAAAGATAATGCACATTATTTGGATGATGCTATGTTAGAGGCTATTTCTAATGCAGCAAATCAATATTTAGAAGAAGCCTTAACGCAATATTTGTATCGTACTTCTATGGAATTCAAATCTGACATTAGCGGTTTTGGAAAATATGCTTTATCTAGTTTCTTAACCGCACAAGACTTCGAAGAATATGACTGGCAAAATAGTTACGTCAATTCTACTTTTAAAGTAACCATTGACACTGAAATTCAATCTGGTTTCTTAATTAACGAAACTTAAAAAAGGAGGTTTTATTGATGCTTGCTTCTTTTTATCATATTTTATTTCTTGTTTTTACTCTCTATGTATTAGTGTATTCTACTTCATACGGTTTATATGAAATCAAAAAAGAAAAGAACTCCTTTGGTGGAGTCCTTGTGATTGCTTTTACTATTTTTAGTGTTGTTTTTAGTAATATTATGGTTTGGCAAAATTAATTAAATTTTTAGTACGCCACCAATGGTTCTATTCATGGCTTCTGCATGATTAGATAAAATAGAAGCTCCTCCTGCTAAAACAACAACATCTCCTTCTTGCACATAACCACGTCTTTTTGCTTCCTCTAATCCTTCTTCTATAATATCATTTGGTTTTGTTTTATCTTGAATGAATATTGGTATTGTATTCCATGTTAATGCTAATTGGCGATATGTTTTTTCGTTATTCGTGAGAGCATAAATTGGACATGCTGGCAAGAAACTTGCTAGCATTCTTGGCGTGTTTCCTGTTTCTGTATAAGCAAATATCGCTTTTGCATTCATTTCCATTGCCGTTGTTGTTACACTATGGTTTAGGTTAAATTCATAATCTAAATCACTTAAGTCATGTTCTCTTCTCGTAAATCTTTTCCAATATTTAATATATTCTTCTACTGCTTCTGCAATTTGATTCATCGTTTCTACACATTTTACTGGATATTTTCCCATAGCACTTTCCCCTGATAGCATAATAGCTCCTGTGACATCAAAGATGGCATTGGCTACATCACTTACTTCTGCTCTTGTTGGGTTTGGGTTTTCTGTCATAGAATCTAGCATTTGGGTTGCTGTAATAACTAATTTTCCCGCATTATTACATTTTTGAATAAATTTTTTTTGCATAATAGGAACTTCATAAAATGGTATTTCTACTCCTAGATCTCCTCTTGCTACCATAATTCCATCGCTTACTTCAATAATTTCATCTAAATGGTCAATTCCTTCTTGATTTTCAATTTTAGCAATAATTTTAATTTTTTCTCCACCATTTTCGTCTAAAACTTTTCGAATGGCCTTTACATCTTCCTTGGATCTTACAAAAGAAGCTGCTACAAAATCAAAGTCTGCTTTGCAACCATCCTTTAGGTCTTGTATATCCTTTTCTTTTAAGGATGGTAAATTCACATGGGTGCCTGGTAAATTGATACTTTTTCTATTTCCTAGCATTCCACCATTCATAACTTCACATATTACATCTTTATCTTTTATTTCTTTTACTTGTAATTCTATTTTGCCATCATCAATTAAAATTTGAGTTCCTACTTTGATATCTTGATAGAGTTCTTTATAACTAATACTTACTCCCTCTTTATTTCCTATCTTTTCTTCATGAACTAATGTAAAGATGTCATGTGCTTTTAACTCCACTGACTTTTGTTCTAATGCACCTGTTCTTATTTCTGGCCCTTGGGTATCTAAAAGTAAGGCAACTGGTCTATGTAATTCTTCTCTTGCCTTTTTTACATTTTCTATTTTTTGTTGTTGGTCTTGGAAGCTACCATGTGAAAAGTTAATTCTTGCCACATCCATTCCTGCTAAAATTAATTGTTTTAATGTTTCGACTTCTTGTGATGCTGGTCCTATCGTACATACAATTTTGGTTTTTCTCATTTATTTTATTTCCTCCTAAGTTTTTCTTTTTATTATATTCTAACCAATTCAAATTATATCATTAATTTTTTTTTGCTTCAATAGCTATTTATGAATTATTCAAATTTGCATTTTTGCGTTAGTTATAGTATAATGCTATTGATGCTATTATCTTAATTGCTTTATACTATAATTATAGGAGAGTAAAAAAGAATGAATGCTTTTTATGAAAAACTTACTTTAGTAAGAGATAGTATGCGCAATGCCAAAGAATTTCCTTATATAAGAGAAGTTTTAGATCAATTACTGATGATTGCTTTTAACAATGAAGAGCAACCAGACACCCTTCCCAAAATATTTTCTTTAGAAAAGATTCATTACAACACTAATTTGGAACCTATTTTTCTTCAGCTTAACCTTTCCATAATAGCACACGAGGTATATATGGATTGGGCAAGTAAAAAAGCTACTTTCCAGATTACTATTGTTAAACCGTCTCAATAAACTATTTTAACTATCATTGTAAGGAGGGTAAAATGAAAAAAAGTGAACTTTATGAAAAACTTGCTTTATTAAGGGATGAAAACCGGCCTACACATTCTTCTTGTTATGAGGATGTTTTTGAACAGTTAATCTTGCAAGCTTCTAAAAATGAATGGCCTCCTGATGAACTTCCTAAAGTATTTACCATTCAAAGTATTTCTCTTTCTTTGGACCAGTTCAAAGTATTAATGGAACAAATTGGTCTGAAGGTCAGCATTGAACCTATTGAAAATAGTTGTTCATACGGTAATTCTTTTCAAGTAACGCAAAAAGGCAAAGAAACTTAAGGGGTAATCCCCTTAAGTTTCTTTCTTTTATTTTACAATCCATTTTACTAAATTCAAATTTTCAGAATCTAATAGCATTTCGTGTTTTGGCATTACACGGAAAGTATAACCATAATCTCCACCTGTGGTAAGTTCAATTTTTGCTTTATAAGTATAGGTTCTTTCTTCTTCGTTTTCTTCTACTAATTCCATTGGAATTACTGCAATTTTTTCTACTACCCCGTTTTCTCTAATTTTTCCATAATACACTTGTGCTTCTATGTTTTCTGGCATAATATGAGGAAGTTTTACTTTGCAAGTTACTTCAATGTTATTTCCTGCGTCCATCACAATGTTGTCCAAATTGTTTTCTTCTGTTATTTGAATATCTTCCCAGTTGTGATATAATTCTTGTTTAAAACTATTGTATTTTGCAACTTCTTCCAAGCTTTCATAATAGGTATGGTAAAGGTTTGCAAGTGGCATATATAATTGTGTAGTGTAATCTACTAACATTCTTGCTGTACTATATTTTCCACCTGTTGACATGATAGAATTTTTCATATATTCCATCCATTTTTTCGAAATTCCATTTTCCTCTTTTTCATAATAAGCTGGTATAATTTTATTCTCCAATGTTTGATAAATGCTTTCACTATCAGCATTATCTTGTATTTCGTAGTTTTCGTATTCAGCATTAGTACCAATTGCCCAGCCATTCTTTTGATTGTAACCTTCTGCCCACCAACCATCTAAAATACTAAAGTTTACAACTCCATTCACAGAAGCTTTTTGTCCACTTGTACCAGAGGCCTCCATTGGGCGTCTTGGCGTATTTAACCATACATCAACTCCACTTACTAAATAACGAGATAAAGCAATATTATAATTTTCTAATAAGAATACTTTCCCTTTAAATTGTGGTTTCATCGATATTTCATGAATATATTTGATTAAATCTTGTCCCTCTTTATCTGCTGGATGTGCCTTCCCAGCAATGATAATTTGCACTGGTCTATCTGCATTATTTAAAATTTGTGTAATTCTTTCTAAATCACGGAATAATAAAGTGGCTCTTTTATAAGTTGCAAATCTTCTTGCAAAGCCAATGGTTAGTGCATTTGGATTTAATTTGGAAGTAATTTCGTTAATTTCTTCATAACGGTAGCCACTTCTTCTAAGCCTTTCCGTAATATTTTGCCTTGCTACTTCCATTAGTTTTTGTTTTCTTTCCATATGAGCATTCCATAATTTTTCATCTGGAATCTCCTCTATCTTCTCCCAAGTGCTATCTTGATAAATATGATCTTGCCAATATGGCATTAAATATTCATTATATAATTCTTTTAAATTTTGGCAAAGCCATGAACATGTATGAATTCCGTTGGTAACATGTGTAATTGGAGATTCATCTGCTGCAATTTCTGGCCATACGTCATTAAATAATTCTCTAGATACTGCTCCGTGAAGTTTGCTTACTCCGTTTTTCTTACCAGCTACCTTTAGTGCTAAAATGCCCATATTAAAGCCTGCATTTGGCTTTGGTTCTGGCTCCATTCCCATTCTAAAGAATTCTTCTTTGGAAATTCCTAAGGCTTCCCATTCTTCTTTAAAATATTTTTCTACTAAGTCTAATGGAAAAATATCATTTCCTGCTGGAACTGGTGTATGAGTAGTAAATACCGTTTTAGAAGAAACAATATCTCTTGCCATTTCAAAGGAAACTTGCTTTTCCTTCATGACATTTTTGATTAACTCGATAATTAAGAAAGAAGAATGTCCTTCGTTCATGTGGTAAACCGTTGGATTGAAACCTAAACTTTTTAATAAGTTTACTCCTGCCATTCCAAGTACCATTTCTTGCTTAATACGCATTTCTTGGTCCCCACCATATAGGGTTGTGGTTACATTTCTATATTCTTCATGATTTTCTTCAATGTCTGAGTCCATTAAATATAAATTAACTCTTCCTACTTGTATTTGCCATACTTTTAAATACAATTTTCTCTTTGGAAATTTCAATGAAAGAATTAAATCTTTTCCCTCTACATCTTTTACAAGTTTGATAGGAAGAGAAGAAATGTCTAATTTTCTATATTCTGTTTCTTGGTCTCCGTAACCGTTAATTTTTTGATGAAAATATCCATTTTTATATAACAAACCAACTGCAACAAGTGGAATACCTAAGTCACTTGCAGATTTTAAATGGTCGCCAGATAAAATACCAAGTCCACCAGAATAAATGGATAAAATTTGGTCTAATCCATATTCTGCTGAAAAATACGCAATTAAATCGTTTTTATTGTCTGGATAATTTCGAGAAAACCAAGTAGACTTACTATTTTGATAAGCTTCAAAATTTTCTACCATTTTATCGTAATCTTTTAAAAAGCTTGGATTTTGAGAAGCTTCTTCTAATTTTTCTTGGGCTACTAATCTTAAAAATTTCACTGGATTTTTTTCAACTGTTTCCCATAAATCTCGATCTATTTGTTTAAATAGTCTTAGAAATTCCGTATTCCAAGACCACCATAGGTTATTTGCAATTTTGTCTAATTCTTCAATTCTTTTTGGTAATTGTGGATTGACCGTGATTTTATTAAACACGTACATGTTTATTTTCCTCCTTTGTAACTCTAAAAAATACATTCTAATCAGCAAAATGACTATTCTTTTACTTTTTTCAATTTTTCTTCTTTTGCTAGCTTTATTATCTAGCAACTTTCTTTTTTTGTCAAACCTTTTTTCTACTTTTCTAGTAATTTTTTACGATTTTTATAAAATTTCTTTTTTGCTATATTGTTCTGGTTTTAAACCTACAGTTCCCCTCATATGGTCTAATAATAAAACAAAGCAAACAGTAGAAATGCAACCTATTATTATCATAGTATAAGCAATTGGAATCATATCTACCATATAAGATGCAGCAAATACTAAGCTAGAGGCAATAGCATTTTCAAATAGATTGTTAACTGTTGCAATTTTAATTCTTTTTTCACTATTGGTAAAATTATTCATATATTGTTTTATTAACACATAATATGGACCTCTTACTGTATGTTGAATTGTTAAGAAAATTAAAATAAGAATAATTGTAACTGGCTTGCTAAAATGACATAGCAATATCGTTCCTATCATAAGAAAAGAAATGACAAATGGCAAAGATATTACACTAAGTGTTTTATTACGATATCGTTTATGAATTTTTCCTTGATTTTTAGCAGCAATTCCTAACACAATACCAAAAGCAGCAATGATGATACCAAAATATTGCTCTGGCACACCTACTTCAAGCAAAATCGTGTTTCTTATGTTTTGTAAAATTTTAATCATGCCTATAAAAATAGCGTTAAAAATAAGCAAATTTTTTAAGCGCTTGGATTGTAGAACATTTTTAAAGCCATATTTAATATTGTTAAATTCTTCTTTAATTTGCATTTTTCCTTTCGGGGTATGAATTTCTTCGAATTTGATTGACAATAATAATGCTATTAATAAAATAATAAAACATAATACCATAGGAATATAATGGTTTACTACAAATAGAAATCCAGCTAATATAGCTGAAATAGCATCCATATAGTAATATCGTGAAGTAGCTTTTCCATCAATTTTAGAAAAAAGGATGCCTCGTTTTTCTCCATGTTCTAAAGAATCATATAGCATATCTGTTTCACAGGTACCTTTAATAATATAAGAAAATGCACCTAGTATTTGTGAAAACAATAACATTTCAAAATTAACAGCAAACATAATAATTAAAATATGGATTACTAAAATAAGATTAGCAATGACTAAACTTTTTCTTTTTCCTAGTTTTTGAATCAGCAAAGTAGCTGGTATTTGCATAATAAATTTAAACAAAATATAAAAAGCATCAAATTGTAATACTTGCGCAGGGCTACATCCTTTTTCTAACGTTAGAAACAAATAAATAATGGCATAATAAAATAGTAAATCCCATGAAAGTATTTTATAAATTGGATATAATTTAATATTGTTTGTTTTTTTCCTATTTAATTCTTTTTCTTCTTTTGAAATTTCTTTTACTTCCTCTATGGTACCTTCTGTTTGCATTTGTTTTCTCCTATCTAATTTCTATTTGCATTATAACAAACCTAATTTTTTTGTGCAACCTGTTGCATGATATTCTTTAAAAATAATATTCTTCCATAATGTCTTGCATACAGGTAACACATTTGGCACCTTGCTTTATAAGTTCATTTGTTCCTTCTGCATTTGGATTTGTAATATTTCCAGGAATGGCAAATACCATTTTTCCTTGTTCCAAAGCAAAATCTACGGTTGACATGGTACCACTTTTCTTTTTTGCCTCTATTACAATAACGCCAGAAGATAACGCACTGATAATGCGGTTTCTAGCAGGAAAGTTCATTCTCTCTGCTTTCGTTTCTGGTGGATATTCACTTACAATTGCGCCACCTTTTTCTACAATTTCTTGTGCTAACTTTGTATTTTCTTCAGGATAAATGCAATCAATTCCGCTTCCTATGACGGCAATTGTTTTTCCATTTTCTTCTATGGTTGCTCTATGAGAAATACTATCAATACCTCGTGCCAAACCACTAATGGTTATAATATTTCTTTTTGCTAATCCTTTCCCGATTGCTGTTGCTACTTTTCTTCCATAAGTAGAATTTTCTCTACAACCAATCATAGCTAATGAAAATTCATTTAAAATAGATTTATCGCCTTGCACATACAAACTAATTGGTTTGTCATACAGATGCTTTAAATTTTCAGGATATGCCTCGTCTTGTAAAGTAATTAGTTCTATTTTTTCTTCTTTCATTTTATTTTGCAATATATCTAAGTTTTCTCTATATTCTTGTTTTAAAATTTCTTCTGCTAATTTTTCTCCTATGCCTTCTACCTGTTTTAGTTCTTCTTTTTTACTATTCCAAATTTCTTTTGGATGGTGATAAATGGCTAATAGCCTTTGGATTTTGATACTTCCCAATTCTGGTATTTTCGATAGCCATATCCAATATTTTAACTCTTCCATTTTTCCTCCATTCTTACCATTTTTAAGTATAAAATTTTCTAAAAAATTATCTTCCGTCTTTTCTATTTTTTAGCCGTTCCTAAAATAGAAAAAGAGCCTAATTTTAACAATTAAGCCCTTTTTTCTTATTTATTCTCTTCTAAATATTTTGCTGCAATCACTACGTTGTGCAATAGCATAGCAATTGTCATTGGACCAACTCCCCCTGGTACCGGTGTAATATAAGATGCTTTTTTAGAAACTTCTTCAAAATCAACATCTCCTACTAAACCAGTCTCTAATCTGTTGATTCCAACATCAATCACCACTGCATTTTCTTTTATCATATCTTTGGTTACAAATCTTGGTTTTCCAATAGCAGAAATGACAATATCTGCATTTTTCGTAATTTTCCCTACATTTTTTGTTTTGGAATGGCAAATGGTAACCGTTGCATCTTCATTCAGTAAGCATTGTGCTAGTGGTTTTCCTACAATGTTGCTTCTTCCTAATATCACTACATTTGCCCCCTGCAAATTAATATGATATTCTTTTAATAATCTCATAACCCCATGTGGTGTACACGAAATAAAGGTTTGTCTCTTTAAGGTTAATCTACCAATATTGATTGGATGAAAACCATCCACATCTTTTCGATAATCAATGGTTTCAAAAGCCGTATAGATATCTAGTGGTTTTGGAATCGGACTTTGTAGTAAAATACCATGAATATCTTTTCTTTCATTTAATTCTTGTATTACTTTTAAAAGTTCTTCCATTGTCGTATTTTCATCTAGTAAAAATTCTTCATAAGCAATTCCTGCTTCATTACATGCTTTGCTTTTATTTCTAACATAGACTTTGGAAGCTGGATCTTCGCCTACCATAATTACCGCTAATTTGGGAAATATATTCTTTTGTTTTAATACTTCTACTTCTTCTTTTACTTGCTCTCTTACTTTTTTAGCAAGTGCTTTTCCATCCATAATTGTTGCCATATTTTTTGCTCCTTTTATTTTTTATTTATTATATAGAAAAAAGTTTTTTTTTACAATAGTTTTTGGTAAACTTGTCCTATTTCAAATTTATTATTCTATATGTTTCATATTCAATGTATGTAATCTTGGAAGAAGAAATCTTCTTCCAAGATTACACTGTTTAGCATTTTGATTTGCAACAAGCTAACATCACAATTCTAATAACGATTAATACCACAAGTATTACAATTAAAGCAACAAATGCACCTAAACCTAAAGCAGCAAATAATCCAGTTACAGCTCCAATAAGAACTCCAACGACAAAGCTTAATAAAATTGATAAGATGAATATTACAACGTCAACACAACATTTACTTTTCTTTTTACAGCAATCTTTTTCGTCAAACATAATTTTCACCTCCTAATAGCATGAAAATACCACTGCTATTAGTATAGTATATGCACTTATTCGACCTTTTTCTACTCTTTTCTTCCTAGTTCTTTCAATTTTATATTTTTATCTAATTGCATTTTTCCTGCTCTTGTAATTGATTCATATCCATACTTTTCTTTAATTTTATCTAAAGTGGAATCTATCTTTTTTTGCTTTTCATTATCTGTATTTTCAAATAAAGAGATTTGCCTTTGCTCTTTTTCTACTAATTGATCTACACGAACGCCAAGCAAGCGAATTGGCATGCCTTTGTAAATTTCAGAAAGTAACCTTTTTGCCATATCTTGCACTATTTTTGTACTGTCCGTTGGAAAATCTAATTTTCTTTGATGAGAAAAAACTTTAAATTCATTGGTTTTGATTTGCACATTGACGACATTTGCTAAAAGTCCTTCTTTTCTTAAACGGTAGGTTACTTGTTCTACTAAGGCAAGTAGCACCTCTTCTAACTTTTCTATACTGGTATAATCATAAGGAAGTGTAATGGAATTTCCAATTCCTTTTGGTTTTTCTTCTTCATAATGTACCTGTGAATCATCTATTCCATTGCTGTATTCCCATATCATTTTGCCATATTTTCCAAAAGTATGAGTTAACTCTTTCTCCTCTTTTTGTGCTAAATCACCTATTGTTTTTATTCCCATTTTTTGCAATTTAGGAAGACTTCTTTTTCCTACCATAAAAAGTTCAGAAACTGGAAGTTTCCACATTTTGCTTGGAATTTCTTCTTTCCACAAAGTATGAATTTTGTCTGGCTTTTCAAAATCGGATGCCATTTTCGCAAGAAGTTTATTTTCTGAAATTCCAATATTAACCGTAAAACCAAATTCTTCTTTTACTCTTTTATTGATTTCTAAAGCAATATCCATAATAGTTTTTCCTTTTGGTACGTAACCTGTCATGTCTAAAAAACACTCATCTATGGAAAAACGTTCTATTTTATCGGTATATTCTAACAGCAAATGGTAAAGTGCATTTGAATAGTGATAATAAACTTTAAAATCTCCTTGAAATACTTGTAATTTTGGACATTTCTTGCGTGCAAAAAAGATAGGTTCCCCTGTTACAATACCAAATTGTTTGGCAATATTACTTTTTGCAAGAACGACTCCTTTTCTTTGCTCTTCATCTCCACCAATAATAGCAGGAATTTGCCTAATATCAACTGTTTCTCCTTGTTTTAAACGTTCTACTGCGCTCCAAGATAAAAACGCATTATTTACATCTACATGTAAAATTTCTCTTTTCATTTTTTCTCCCTAAGGCACAAGATTATTTTTTATCGCCTTATTTCTGTATTTTATTATAAAACATTTGTTTTTAATTTGTCAATAATAAAAAGCTAATTTTGTTAGCTTTTTATTGTTACATATTTTTCAAAAAATTCTGTAGCAGTTAAAATTTCGGGTCTTTCTATTTCTACTTCTTTAAAATCTTTATCTCCTGTAATTAAAATATCAACATTTTCAATAATTGCAGTATATAGTATAATATAATCTTCTTCATCTCTTATTTCAAATTCTTTCTTTTTTACTTCTATTGGAGAGTACACTAATTCAAATGGGAAAGTTTCTAAAAATTTTTCTAATACATTTATACTTACTTTAAATTTTCTTTTTATCAAATCTCTCATTTCATCAATACAATAAGAAGCAATAATAATTTTGTGTTCATTTGATAGTACTTTTATTAGTTCATTCATTTTTTTACTTTTAAAAATAAATG
The DNA here is from genome assembly GCA_947626735.1 of uncultured Clostridia bacterium. Classification (GTDB taxonomy): domain Bacteria; phylum Bacillota; class Clostridia; order TANB77; family CAG-508; genus UMGS1663. The sequence goes on along the minus strand of CANQTK010000004.1, from coordinate 14,975 downwards.
CTGATATAAGAATATTTGTATCTAACATTATTCTCATATCTCTTTTTTCCTTTCTTTTCTATATTCTTTTATCAATTTTACTACATCTTCTTCTGTTTTTAAGCCTAATCTTTCTGCTTCTCCATCAAATTCTTCTTGTATTTTTTCTAATGCAATCATTGCTGCATTTTTTATTACAATTTCATCGCCTTTTCTAAAAAATAAAATTTTACTTCCCTCTTTAATTTTTAAAATCTCTCTTATTTCTTTTGGAATTGTAATTTGACCTTTTGAAGTAACCTTTGCAAGTTCCATTTTTTCACCTCTTTTCTTTTTTTCTTACTTTCCTTACTTTTATTATATGTTATTTCTATTAAAATATCAATATTTTCTATAAAATATTTACATTTATTTCATATTACTATAAAATATAGAAAAAATATGAGGAGTTTATATGGATACATTTATTTCAAATTCAGAACAAGATACAATTAACTTTGCTAAAGACTTTGCAAAACACCTAAAAAAAGGTGATATTGTCGTTTTAACAGGCGAACTTGGCTGTGGTAAAACCAAATTTACACAAGGCATTTTGTCTTACTTTGGGTTAGAAAATGAAATTTCTAGTCCTACTTTTACCATTGTAAATGAACATCATAAAGAAAATATTTCTATCTTTCATTTTGACGTTTATCGTTTAGAAGATATTGATGAATTCTATGCTATGGGTGGAGAAGAATATTTTGAAAAAGGCATTTGCATTATTGAATGGGGCGAGCAAATTGAAGAAATTTTGCCAAAAGGATATACGAAAATTACTTTTAGCAAGTTGGATGATAATAAAAGAAAATTAAAAATAAAAAAAATGTAGTTTTTTAGTACACATCTAATGTGAAATAAAATATTTCATATTGGATGTGTTTTTTATATTGGTCTATTATCATATTTTTGTCATATTTTTGTCACAGAATTGTAAACATTATTTTACCTAAAATCATTTACAAATAGTGTCATTTCATATAGAATAAAGTTGAAAAATAAGAAATTTAAAATAAGTCTGTCATCTTAGATAGATAACTTTCTTATAATTAAAAAAGAAGGAAAGAAAAAAGTGAAAATTTTAGCAATCGATACTTCTTCTAAAATATGTTCTGTTGCTATTTTAGAAGATAACCAAGTAATTATAGAAAAACATATTGAAAATGAAACCACGCATTCGCAAAAACTAATGCCTTTAATAGATAACATCTTAAAATCATGCAAACTTACCTTAGCTGATTTTGATTTATTTGCCTGCTGTGTTGGTCCGGGTTCTTTTACTGGCGTTCGTATTGGTGTTTCTACTATAAAAGCCTTCTGTGATGTTACTAGTATTAAAGCAGCTTCTGTTAGTTCTTTAGAAAGTTTAGCTTACAACACTTTAGATTCCAATTACAAAGAAGATGCAAATTTAGTATTAAGCATGATTGATGCCAAAAATGATAATGTGTATTATGGCCTATTTGAAAGAAATAATGATACTTTTACATTAGTAGAAGAATTAGGTGCTAAAAATATTGAGGAAATGATACAGACTTTCAAAAAATATTACTCTTCCCCTATTTTATTTGTTGGAGATGGAAGTGAAAAACATCAATATCTTTTACAACAATATTTTTCAAAATGTACTTTCGTAGAAGATAAATGTCATAAGCAAAGTGCAAGTAGTGTTGGAAAAGCAGGTTATTATCATTGTTTACAAGAAAATGTGCGGAGATTCCAACTATATGACTCCCCTTTATTTAAGAAAATCACAAGCAGAACGTGCATTAGATGGTGAAAAGTAGAATTCATAGACGATAAATTAGATTACTTTTCAAAGGAATGGGATAAAAAATGGATTTAACAAAAATGGTAATGTACACTATGAAACTTGCTGATTTAGAAGAAATAAAAGATATTTTACAAACTGATTTTGATGATTTATGGAATTTTGAAATATTTAAGGAAGAACTTGGCAATACTAATTCTAGATATTTGGTATTGCGCTACGAAAATGAAATTGTTTGTTTTGGAGGCATTAAAATTATTTTAGATGAAGCAACTTTAATGGATATTGTTACAAAAAAAAATAAAAGGCACCAAGGCTTTGCCAAGTTTGTTTTAAATGAACTTTTAACCATTGCAAATGAAGAAAATTGCTCTTCTATGACTTTAGAAGTACGAGAAAACAATCTTCCCGCTCTTCACTTATATAAGCAATTTGGTTTTGAGGAAGTCGGCAAACGAAAAAATTACTATAAAAATGGCGATACGGCTATTTTAATGACATGTAAGTTAGATGCTTAAACAATTTTAACTTACTGTCCCCTATTTATGATAAAAGGAGAAATACAAATGAAAAAGAAAAATGAACTATCTTATCAAGAATTGAAAGTAACTTGTAACCCAGAAAACTTTACCTTTACCGATACTTCTGAATTAGAAGGTATTACGACTGGTATTGGACAAGAGCGTGGCATTAAAGCATTAGAATTTGGCGTTAATGTTGATATTAAGGGTTATAATTTATACTTAGAAGGTCCTAGTGGTGTTGGAAAAACCATGTATGCTAAGAACTATTTAGATAAAATTTCAAAAAAGAAAAAAGTACCTAATGACTGGTGCTATATCTATAATTTTACAAATCCAAATGAGCCAGTTGCCGTTTCCTTCCCTGCGGGTCAAGGAAAAGAATTTCAAGAAACGATGGATACTTTTATCAAAGACATTCGTTCTGATATTAAAAGTACCTTTAATAATGATGACTTTGAAAAAGAAAAAACCTTAATTAGACAAGACTTTGAAGAAAAAAGAGCTTCCTTACTAGACAAATTAAATCAAGAATCCGAAAAGCATGGTTTTCAAGTAAAATCTGCGCAAAATGGAATTTATATGATGCCAATAATAGATGGCAAAACCATTGAAGAAGAAGAATTTGATAAGTTAGATGAAGAAGTAAAGAAACAGTTTGAAGAAAAATCTTCTATTGTACAAGAACAAATTATGCAAGTAATTGGGCAAATTAAAGAAATGGAACGTGCCTCTGACAAGCGTTTAGAAGAATGGCAATCCAATATTGCTCTTCTTACTGTGAATTCTCATATTAACTATATTAAGAATAAATATAAAAGAAATAAAAAAGTAAATCAATTTTTAAATGATGTCAAACAAGATATTTTAAAAAATATTTCTATTTTTACCGCAAAAGAGGAAGAAAAACAACCTATCAGTAATGGTCCAAAACAAGAAATGCCAAAACCTTGGCTTAATTACCGCGTGAACTTGTTTGTAGATAACAGTACGTTAGAAGGAGCTCCTGTTATTATGGACTCTAACTACTCTTACCACAATATTTTTGGAAAATTAGAATATGAAAATTATTACGGTTCTTTAAAAACAGACTATACTATGTTAAAACCAGGTTTACTTCAAAAGGCAAATGGTGGTTATATCATTTTTCAAGCCAAAGATTTACTTGCCAATGGAATTTGTTACGAAGCTTTAAAAAAAGCACTTCGTATTAAAGAACTTTCCATTGAAAATACAGCAGACCAACGTTCTGCTATGGTAATGATTTCTTTAAAACCTGAACCAATTCCTTTGGATGTTAAAGTAATTATGGTTGGAAATGATACGATTTATCAATCTTTACTTGCTATGGATAGTGATTTTAGAAAATTATTTAAAGTAAAAGTAGAATTTGCAGAAGATGCTCCAATTACCCAAGAAAATATGGATAAACTTGCTAGATTTGTACATGGCTTCTGTGAGCAAGAAGAACTTCCTCATTTAGATAAGGGAGCTGTTGCTAAAATTGTAGAATATTCTTCGAAACTTTCCGGCGAACAAGATAAGTTATCGACTCGTTTTACCGAAATTGCACAAGTAGTTGGTGAAGCTGCAACTTGGGCACAAATGGATAAAAAGAAACTAGTTACTGCAGACTATATTGACCTTGCCTTAAAAGAAAGAATTGAAAGAGTTAAAAAGTATGATAGCAAATATATGGAAATGATTAAAGAAAATACTTTATTAATTGATACTTCTGGCTCACAAGTTGGTCAAATTAATGGGCTTACGGTTATGACCATTGGCGATTATACCTTTGGAAAACCAGTAAAAATTACAGCCAATACCTATATGGGTAAAACTGGCGTTGTAAATATTGAAAGAGAAGTGGAACTTTCTGGTTCTTCTCACTCAAAAGGTGTTCTTATTTTAAGTGGTTATTTAGGAGAAATGTTTGCACAAGATATTCCTTTATCCTTAACTGCTAGCATTTGTTTTGAGCAATTATATAATGGTGTGGATGGTGATAGTGCTTCTAGTACCGAATTATATGCTATTTTGTCTAGTTTATCTGGCATTCCTATTCATCAATCTATTGCCGTTACTGGTTCTGTAAATCAAAAAGGAGAAATTCAACCAATTGGTGGCGTTAATGACAAAATTGAAGGCTTCTTCCAAGTATGTAAAATGCGTGGTTTAGATGGTTCTCATGGTGTTATGATTCCAAAACAAAATATTAAAAACTTAAGTTTATCAGAGGAAATTGTAGATGCTGTAAAGAAACAAAAATTTCACATTTACGCTATTTCTACTATAGAAGAAGGAATTGAAATTTTGACGGATGTTCCTGCTGGTAAGAAAGATGCCAATGGTAGATTCCCTGCTGGTTCTATTAATTACCTAGCACATGAGAAATTAAAAAAATATGCAGAAATTAGCAAAAAGTAAAAGAGAGGTTTTAATCCTCTCTTTTACTTTCTGAAAATTTAGAATCTAGGTCGGAAAGTTTTTCTTTCTCCTCTTCTTCTACTCTCATAAATTCCCCATAAATCATGGCTTGTGGAATACAAAGTAAGAATGCTACAAAGAACCAAATGGAAAGTATAATACTACTTACTCCTAAAATAAAAAATACTAATTTTGTGCTGAGTGGCCTTTTTACTAAATAATAAGTTAGCCTTTTAAAGAAACATTTCTTAAAACAGCATGCCATTATTAGCAGTATAACCCAATAATTAATTAGTGATAATAAGAAGTAATTTTTTTCAATAACTGCTCCCATTATACCAACAATTTCAATCATTATAACTGCAATTGGGAGTAGCACTGCTACTATGATTGCCAGCCGATCCATTGTAAACCAATTTTTAATGCTCCTTAATTTTTTTTCCATATTTTTGTCCTCCTACCAATAAGTTTATTGATTGAATCTGCATACAAATGCACTTTAGCGTTACGAATTATATTTTAGCACAATTTTTGGCAAAGAGCAATATTTATAAGTAAAAAACTGGATAATAGAAAAAAGCGAGCCTAAGATTTTCTAACAAATGAAAATTTTAAGAAAATCTAAGGCTCGCCATATTTATCTAGTACGGAAAGTCCTCCTTCAAGGAGAACTTTCCGTACTAGATAAAAAAGTAGAGCTCATTTTGAACTCTACTTTTTAGGTTTGCTTTAGGATACTTTGCTAAACAAATATCGGCTTCTTAAGTCGGCTTTTATTTTTTCTGCTATAATCATAACGGAAATTGTTTGCAGAGAATCTCTTACTGCCTCATTAGGCTCCTTTTTGTTTATAAAACCCTCCTTAAACATTTCTTTAAAAGCTGCTATTTGTAAATCTTCCATATCCTGCTTAGCAATTGAAGCTTTTAAATAGTTCAAGGTCACTTTTTCTATTTCTTTCTCCTCCATTTCTTGCTTTGCAACTTCAAGATTATGCTTTATATTTTGAGCATGTATGTGGAAGAAAGAAGAAAAAGTTTCTTTTAAGAACTTATCAAATTCTTCTGACGCGCTGCCCTGCAAATACATAGCAAAAATATCCTCTTTTTCCATTTCAAAAGAAATCGTTATCCGCTCTCCCATAATGATTGCCTCCTAAAATATTTTATGTAATTATTATACTATTGTTTTTAAGTTATGTCAATTTTAGCATGATAAATTTCAAATCATTTTTCAAAACAAATTTTTAACCACTGCCACTACCGTATAAATAATCACTTTTACTATACAATTTGCCATTAAAATATAATTGTATGCTGGAATGCCTAAATGATTTATCCTTTTATATTCTTCTACTATTTCTTCTACTTCTTCTTTTGTGCAAATAGGATTTTTTTCAATATAATCTAGCATATATTCTTTTGCCAAATATGGTGCTTTTGTCATAGCGTCTGTTTCTAAGAAAGACCTTATTACATAATAAAAAAAAGTTAATAAACTTAAAATAATAATTTGTAATTTAATGTCTTTGAAAATTCCTAATATGGTTAAAATGATACTTAAGACAAAATAGAAAAGATAAATATTGGAATAAATAAAATTAAATAATAGAAGTCTTTTGCTTTGCACCGAATGTAAGCATTCATGCGCAATCGTTTGAATTCTAGTATAAGTGTCTTTTATATTAGCAATAAAAATCGTATTGGAAATCGCAATATATAGGCTTGCTTGCGCTTGATTATCACTACTTTCTTTTATTTTTACTTTTGTATTTTTTAATTTTTCTAAAATTGCTTTGCAAATTTCTTTATTTTCTGGAAATCTACTCGTTATTTCATCTAATTTTTTGTGGTGACCTGCCTTTTTCATTTCTTTTATTTGAATATGAAAAATAAAAAAACCTACAATAATCATTAAAATTAACATTACTAAAATTATAATATATCCCATTTTATTTCTCCTTTTTCTTTCGTTATTTCTAATTTACTAAAATTCTTCTATTTTTTTCTAATATGTATTCTTTTTCTTCTTGTCTTGTTTAAAAATTTTTCTAAATTATTTAGAAATTGCTTTAAATAAAAAGTCGTAAATGCTTTTTTATCATTTACGACTTTTTTCGACATTATAATACATCTTGAACAGACTCTGCTATGATTTTATTAACATCCGCTAACATAACATTAAATTTCACTTCTAAATCAAAATATTCTTTAATTTCTTTATTTTGAATTAAAACGGTATACATTTCTTGCAATTTTTTATTTTTTTCTTCTTCTACTTCTTTTCCTTGCATTGCTAAAACTTGTACATCATAACGTGTTTTTTCAAATTCTTCTACCTTTATTTTTAACTCTTGATTTTCTTCTATTTTTTGTTTTGCTTCCTTATATTTTGTGTATTCTTCCGAAGCTTTTATTTCTTGTGCTAAACGATTCGCTGTATCATATACATTCATTTCTTTTCCTCTTTTCTTTGTTTAAATATTTTACTTTCTTATTAATGTAATATAGTCATAATCAAATGGATTTTCTTCATTTTTTAATCCCTTTTCGCGTTCTACTATTTTCCACTCTTCTTCTTTTACTTCTGGAAAAGAAACATCTCCTTCAAATGACTGATGAATTTTTGTTAAATATAATTTATTCGCATAAGGCATTAATAACTTATAAATAGTTGCACCACCAATGACAAAGTTTTCTTCTTTAGAATCAATATATGGTTTTAACATTGCAATATCTTCTAAAACTTCTACATTTTCATGATTAATCTTCATTTCCATATCATTGCAAAGAATAATATGCTTTCTGTTTGGTAAAACTCTTCCTAAGGATTCAAAAGTTTTTCTTCCCATAATAATAGTATGACCTGTGGTTAGTTTTTTAAACCTTTTTAAATCTTCTGGTAAATGCCAAATTAGTTGATTATCTTTTCCAATAATATTGTTTTCTGCAACGGCTACAATAATACTTAACATTTTCTTTTTCTCCTTAAATTTTACTTGGTTTCCCGTAAGTAACAAACATTTCCTAAAAGATATTTTATTTAAAATGTCTCTTTAGGAAACGTCCCCAAAGAGACATTTTTTATATAGCAACTGGTATTTTTCCAAGTTTGATATCTTTATTATAGTCATATCCTACAACTTCAAAGTCTTCTACTTTGAAGTCATAGAAGTTTTTCGTTGGATTATGAATGACTAATTTTGGACATACATCCATTGGCTCTGCTTCAATTAATTTTTCAATTAATGGAATATGTCTATCATAAATATGGCAGTCTCCTATGTTATGTGTTAATGTTCCTACTTCTAATCCTGCTACTTGTGCAAACATACATAAAAGTGCTGCATATTGCATCGTGTTCCATCCATTTGCTGCAAGCATATCTTGGGAACGTTGATTTAAAATTAAATGTAATTTACCACCTTTTACAAGCCATTGTGTTGAATAAGCACAAGGCTCTAAATTCATATCTTTTAAATCTTCATGTACGAAGATATTGGTTACAATACGACGACTTGCTGGATCATTTTTAAGTAGATACAAAGCAAAATCGACTTGATCCATTTCTTTGATTCCTTCTTTGGTTTTAAATTGGTATTTTTTTGCCATTTGGTAACCATAAGCTTTTCCAATTGTACCATCTTCTCCTGCCCATTGGTCCCATATATGAGAATTTAACTCATGGACATTATTTGATTTTTTTTGCCAAATCCATAAAATTTCGTCAATGGCTCTTTTTACGGTTTGGCTATTATTTCTAAGAGTAATCATAGGAAATTCTTTTCCTACATCATAGACGTTGGTAACACCAACTAAGGAAATATAATTTGCTTCTGCTCCATCTTCCCATCTGGTTCTAACACCAGTTCCTTCAGATGAATAACCTTCTTTTATAATACGTTTGCATGTTTCAATAAAATGCATATCGGCTTGCGTCATATGAAATCCTCTCCTTTTTTTCTTTTTTCAAATCATATCACAAGCCTTTTTTTTTGTAAAGTCATTTTTTCATCAAATTTCTACAATAAATTACCATAATAAGATTGACTTATGTTAATTTTTGTGATATCTTTTGTAACGTAACGTATTCACTTGTTTCTTTTTATTAACTAATAGAAAGGAGAAAATGATGTCACAATTTGACCAAATGTACTTAGACACCTGTGAAAAAATCTTAAATCATGGTGTCAAAACAAAAGCAAGAAACGGCATTACCTACCGGATTGCTGGTAACCACTGGATTTTCGATTTAGCAGAGGAGTTTCCTATTCTTACTACCAAGCAGGTAGCTTGGAAAACGGCTATCTTGGAAATGCTGTGGATTTATCAGCAGAAATGTATCTATGTGGATTGGCTGCGTAAAAGAGGGATTAAAATCTGGGATAAATTCGAAATCAGCGAAGATGGTATTTATCGCAACCCGGATAATGGTCAGGAGACCTTCTTTGGCAAGGAATGGGCTGGCACCATTGGTACTAGTTATGGCTACATTATAGCCAACGGTGGTGAAAAAGGTGCTGAAGACCAGATGGATGCTGCTATTGATAAAATATTGCACAATCCGGCTGACAGGCGCAATATCATCTCGATGTGGCAACCCCCGTTCTTTAACAAGGCTGTGTTACCTCCTTGCGTGTATAAGGTGCAATTTCTTGTGTTAGATGGAAAGCTTTACACTTTCGTAGAGCAGCGCTCATGTGATATCTTCCTTGGCGTTCCGTTTAACATTACGCAGTATGCTGCCTTAACCTATATGTTGGCACATGTTACTGGACTTAAACCCGGTGAAATGCACTACAATATGGTAGATACGCATATCTACGAGGAGCATGTCGAGCAGATTAAGGAAATGTTAAAACGTAGAAAGGATGCTCTGCCGGCACCTAAGTTGTGGCTCAATCCTGAAGTAGATGATTTCTACGCTTTCGACAATTCTAAGGAATTAAAAGACATTCGTCTGGAAGGTTACCAGCACCTTGGTAAGTTAACAGGTGTGGTAAAAGCGTAATCGCAAATAAACAAAGAAGTATCCTAAAAAAGGATACTTCTTTGTTTATCTATATGAAGAAGGTTAGTACAAATTGTCTCAACCGGAATAATTGGGAATTGTCCCTAATTGTCCCAAACTGGAACATATTCCTCCTCATGCTCCCCTAATTCTTGCATATAGCCATTTTTAAAATCTAACAAATAAAAATATTGCTCAATTTCTTGATATTCTTTTTTCGTTAATTTTCGGTTCATTGGTTCATCTTGCTTTGCAAGATAAGTTGGGAAATATTGTGCCATTACATTTATATAAATATCTTCTGGAATATTTTCTTTTAGCCACTTTAAAACATTTTTGGAATTTTGCAAATGATTAGGAAGCACTAAATGCCTTATCATAACTCCTTTTTGTATCATGCCTTTCTCATTCAATATTGGCTTTCCTACCTGTCTTATCATTTCTAAAATCGCTTTGCTTGCTACCTCAAAATAGTTTGGTGCTTTAGAATATTTTTCTGCCATTTCATTTGAATAATATTTAAAATCTGGCAAATACACATCAATATAACCTTCTAAGTCTTTCAAAGTTTCTACTTTTTCATATCCATTGGAATTATAAATAATCGGAATCGTTAAGCCTTTTTTTCTTGCTATTTTTATGGCTTCTTTAATTTGATAAGCATACATAGTAGGCGTTACTAAGTTAATATTTTCTGCTTTTTGCTTTTGTTGCTTAAGCATCATTTCTGCTAATTCTTCTATGGTAACTTCTCTTCCCTTTACTTTATTTTGACTTATCTCATAGTTTTGGCAAAACATACAATGTAAATTGCAATGGCAAAAGAAAATTGTACCAGAACCATTTTTTCCACTAATACAAGGTTCTTCGTAATGATGAAGGGAAACTAATGCAATTTCTATTTTGTCTGTAGCATTGCAATTTCCTACCTTCCCGCTTCTTCTATTTACTTTACATTCTCTTGGACAAATCTTACATTTTTCTAATGGTTCTAACATACTATTTTCTTCTTTCTTTTTATTTTTTCTTTTATATGACATACATTAACTCTTTCGTTTCTATTTTATCTATTGACTTTTTATGTTAAATATTGTATATTTTATAAAGTAACTATTTATTCATAGAATTATTATTTATAATTCTAGCCACAACATCTCTAAGGAGGCTACTTTATGAAAAATATCAACAGAGGTTTAGGTTATTTAGCAGTAGCTGCGATATCTATTGCTGTCGTTGCTTTTACAAAAGACTCACTTTCTGTTATTGTTATAGCATTAGGCGGTTTTTGCCTTGTTAATAAGGCTGGCTGACTCTTACGATGATTAAAATCCTCTTTTGAGGATTTTTTTCTTGCCATTTTTTATAAGTTTTATTAAAATACAATTTCTTGTAAAATCTATTGTCTAACAAAAAGTATTTTACTACATTTTTTCTTATAAATCTATCTCTTTTTCTATTTTTGTGTTATAATAGGAAAAGTTTGGAAAAGGAGGAATAAAAAAATGGCATATATTGAGCATACTTTTGATTTTAGTATTCGTGATATTGATAAAAATACAAGCCTTACCAATAAAGCCTTATTTGGTTTTTTTGAGGATATTGGTGGTTTTCATTCTGATCTTGCCGGTTATGGTTTAAAAGATATTGAAGAAACAAGAATTAGTTGGGTTTTACTTCATTGGAAAATGAAAGTGTTAAAGAGATTGAAATATGGCGACACCATTCACGTAAAAACTTGGTCTAGAGGTGCTGTTCGTGCTTGTTGCTATCGTGATTATGAAGTTTATAATCAAAATCATGAACTTTGCGCAATTGGCACTTCCAAATGGACTTTAATTCATTTAGAAAAAGGCTTAATACGTCTTACCGATGAATTATTAGAAAAATATCAAACCGAAGATAGAGCTGTTTTTGAGAATTTTACCTTTGACAAATTAAAAGAACCCGAAGAAAATAAGCTTACTTTTGAATATACGGTGCAAAGAAGAGATATTGATATTAATGGTCATATGCATAATTTGTGTTATTTAGATTTGGCTTATGAGGCACTTCCACAAGATGTTTTTGAAAATGCTTCTTTTGATAATGTGGAAATTATGTACAAGGCTGGTAGTTATCTTGGCGACAAAATAAAATGTTTTTATACTACTATGAATCATGAGCATATTGTTACGATAAAATCAGAAGATGAAAAAACATTACATGCCATTGTGAAATTATCTTAAAAAATAGACGATATGAATCATTCATATCGCCTATTTTTGTACACTTTCTTCTTCAAGATATTTCATTACCTTTACATATTCTTCTGAATCTAAGGTAATATAGCCCAAATAATATTCTAACATATTTTCTGCTAAAGTACATTTATGAATATAATATTCATTTTTATGATAATCATATTTTAATAGGGTATAGTTAGGAACCATAGACTGTAATTTTTCAAGAAAAGTTTTCTTATTGGTTGCACTAGGAAATACTCTTTTTTTGCCAGATCTTTTATCATGTGCTGCTTTTCCATTGGCTCTCGATATATCTTCACGATAGAGAGAACGAAGTTGAAGTTCAAAAATGTACTCAGGATGATCTCTATAACAAAATTTTACATGTTCTGCAAGATATCCATTTTGTTTTTCTTTATGCTTGTATCCATCTTGTATTAGTGAAATATTTAACTTTTCTAGCAACTCTTCATTATGAATTAATTGATTCACAAAATCTTGTGTGATGGCAATGCAACACAAATCATTATATTTTGTTTTTTCCCCTTGTACTGCTTTTTGTCTTTTTTCTATCAGTTCTGCTATTTGTTCATTGTTTGTTTGGAAATTATCTGGCACTTCTGCTACTACAATTTTAATTCCTCTTAAGTCTTTTACTCTTAAATATTCAAAAGGATTATGTAATTTATCTAAGTCCTTTTGTTCTATATTTTCAATGCATTCCCAATGAAGTAAATTATCGTCTAAATTTTGACTTTTTCTTGCTGCTGTTTGCCCATATTTTTCTTCTATTTGTTCTTCTAAGTCCTCTTTATTTTTCCTTGATTCTCTTTGCAATCTCGTTTTTGTAATTCTTAAAAGAGCAGTTTTTGTACATTGTGCTATGTCATTATCTTTTAATAAACTTTCTAATGTTTTTAAATTTCTTAATTGTCCAAAAAAGATTTTGTCTACCATTCCTTGTTTTTTCATGTCTTCTATCGTACTTTTTATAATCTCACATAAATTCTCTTTTTCTTTTTCTGTCATTCCTTCTATAGCATACAATTTACAAAGCCTTTCTATTTCTAACTTTTTTATTTTATCTTGTAAGCTTTTATCTGATTTTTCTCTACCTCTTGGTGCTTCTATTTTTACTTCTGGATACATTGTTTGAAATAAACGAACTAAAGCAAGAAAGGTAGTATCTACTCTTCTTTCATATTCTGGATTCTTTTTTAAGCCTAATTGATATTCATAAGCTCGTTCCATTTTATTTTTTTCTATTCTATATCGCTGTCTTAAACTATCTACCATTCTATTTTGTCATCTCCTTACTCTCACTACTACATTATATAATATTTATGCCAAAAAGTCTATACTATTACCTTATTTTATTAACATAATTTTTGACATATTTCGCTCTATTGTCACATTTTTCTTTCTTTTTTCATAGTATGTACTATATCAATCAAATAAGGAGGATTAAGATATGTATAATCGTAGATATAGAAAATGTTGTTGTCAAAAGCATTTTGATGAAAAAATCATCGAAACAGCTTGCAATAACTGTGGTACTACGGCTGACTACTATATGGCAAATAATAAAGAAGATTCTTGCAATTGTGGTTTTGACCAAGGAGAATCTGTTTTTCCTCAAAATCCTATGCTTGCACAAAGTTATGTACCAATTCAAACCTTAGATAAAACTTTTACTCCATGCGTTGGTTTGAAAATGGGTACCATTTACCCTGAACTTGTTAGCCCATATGCACCAGGTCAATCGGTAGAAGAAATGGCTTTCATTAAAGCTATGAATACTGTGAAAGAGGGGTGTAACAAATGCTAGAAAAAGAAAATAGAAACTGTAATTGTGGATGCAATAACAATTATACCATGAACAATAATAGTAATATGATGGTAGATAACAATGACTACCCAAATACTAACACCATGTCTGCTGGTATTAGTAGAGAAAACCAAAACGGTAATTGTTGTGGCAAACCAGGATGTGCTCCAAAAGTTCCAATGTATTCTTTTGAGTTTACGAATATTGAACCAGAAGACACTTGCGAAGAAAAACAAATGACAAGAGAAGAAATGCTAAATCAAATTCGCTCTCTAGATTTTGCTGTTGTAGAACTTGCTGAATATTTAGACACACACGAAGATGATAAAAAAGCTCTTTGTTTGCATAAAGAATACGCTGAACAATTAAAAGATTTAAAAGACAAATATCAAAAGGTTTATGGCCCTCTTAGCATTTACTTCCCATGTAACAAATGGAGATGGCTTGAAGAACCATGGCCTTGGGAAAGGGGGAATTATTAATGTGGACTTATAACAAAGTATTACAATATCCAGTTAAAATTAAATGTCCAAATCCAAAGCTTGCTAAATATATTATTAGTCAATATGGTGGACCTGACGGCGAGCTTGCTGCCTCTTTAAGATATTTATCTCAAAGATTTGGTATGCCAGACCAAAATGCAAAAGCTATTTTAAATGATATTGGCACAGAAGAGCTTGCTCACTTAGAAATGGTAGGAAGTATTGTGCATCAATTAACGGATGGTGTTTGCCCAGAAGAAATTGAAAAAGCAGGATTAGGTGATTACTATACTGACCATGGCGTTGACGTATATCCTGTATCTGCTGCTGGAAACCCATGGACAGCTGCTTATATTGCGGCAAAAGGTGACCCAATTGCTAACCTTCAAGAAGATTTAGCCGCAGAACAAAAAGCAAGAGCAACTTACGAAAAATTAATTAACCTTTGCAAAGATGACCCAGACGTATTAGACCCACTTCGTTTCTTACGTCAAAGAGAAGTTGTTCACTTCCAAAGATTCGGTGAAGCACTTCGTGGTGTTCAAGATAAACTCGCAGAAAAGAAATTCTATATGGCAAATTGCTCACAAAAAATGTGTGATGACAATAAATAGTTAAAATAAAAAAGCGGAATAAATTCCGCCCTTAAAGAGCCTGATTAAATTTAGGCTCTTTAATTTGGTTTATCTACTAATT
>CANQTK010000003.1 GCA_947626735.1 uncultured Clostridia bacterium | reverse complement strand
TAATTATAAAAGTACCAACGAAATCTTAAGTGAAATATGTGCATAATAAACCGGAAATTTATTATTGCCATTTATAAAATAGTGAAAAATAAAATTCAAGCATTGACAGGGAAAAGAAAACATGGTATGATAAGACGGTATTACAAAACATGGCCCCTTGGTCAAGCGGTTAAGACGCAGCCCTCTCAAGGCTGAATCATGGGTTCGATTCCCGTAGGGGTCACCAAAATATAAAAACATATTGTAAAAATAACTCTTTTGTGGTATAACTAGAAATAGGAGTATACAAAAGAGATTTTTTATGCAATTATCATTGCAAAAAAATCGAGAAGGAGGTCCTTTTATGGCAAAGAAAAAATTAGATGCTGGAAAAATATTTGTCAAAATTATGGCAGGCATTCTTGCTTTATTAATGGTACTAGGAATAGCAGGAACATTACTATTTTATTTAATGGCAATGTAAAATAAATAAAGGAAGAAAAAAGTAATGAAAGATAATTTTTTTAATACTATCGATACCTTTTGGCAAGTCAATGTCATAGGGTATATACAACAGTTACAAGAAAATCCAGTTCGACTTATTTTATTTTTTATCGACTTGGCTATTGTTATTTTTTTAGCCTATAAATTAATTAAAATAACCAAAAATTCAAGAGTATGGCAATTAATGAAAGGAATTGCTCTTCTTATTGTGGCTACTTTGGTAAGTGGTTGGATTCATTTAGATATTTTACATTCCATTCTAACTTCTATTATGACATATGGTGTAATTGCTCTCATTGTTATTTTCCAACCAGAGCTAAGAAGAGGGTTAGAACAATTAGGAACGAATAAATTAACGAAATTTTTTGGCATTGATAAAGACATTATTACCAAAACCAAGGAAGACATTTATAAAATCGTGATTGCCGTAAAAGAATTAGCAGATCACCATACGGGTGGTTTAATTGTGATAGAGCGAGATATTAAAATAGGAGATATTGCAGAAACAGGGGTAGAAATTAATAGTGAAGTATCACCACAACTATTGGTAAATCTATTTGTACCAAATACTCCTTTGCACGATGGGGCAGTGGTAATTAGTAACAATAGAATTGTGGCTGCTGCTTGTATTTTACCTTTAGCTAACGACAAAGAAATTGCAAAAGAATTAGGAACAAGACATAGAGCTGCCATTGGAATTTCAAAAGAAACCGATAGCATTGCTATTGTTGTTTCCGAAGAAACAGGAAAAATATCCATTGCAAAAGATGGTGTTTTAATGGCCGATGTGGATGAAGAAACCCTAAAGAAAACATTAATGAAACATGTTGTAACGAATCGTTTTGGAGAAGGAAATAATAAAAAGGCAGAAAGAATTAAAAAAATGAAAATGAAGTTTAAGAACAAATCATAAAAATAGCGTAATAAGCTATTTTTATTTTGTGAGGAGCAAAATATGAAAAATATTAAATTAACTATTGAATATGATGGAAAAGATTTTAATGGTTGGCAAAAACAACCTAATAAACTGAATATTCAAGGAGAAATTGAACGAGCAATTAAAGAAATTACAGGAGAAGAAGTGGAATTAATAGCCTCTCGGAAGAACGGATGCAGGAGTGCATAGTTTAGGGCAAATTGCAAATTTTAAAACCAATAGTAGTTTTCCTATAGAAAAATATCCCATTGCTTTAAATGCAAAACTAAAAAAGTCCATTCGTATTCAAAAAGCAGAAGAAGTAGAAGAAAATTTCCACGCACGTTATCATTGTAAACAAAAAACCTATCGTTATATTATTAATAATAGTGAACAAGGTTCTAGCATTTACCGAAATTTAGAGTATTTTATTCCTACTCCATTAAATGTAGAAGCTATGCAAAAAGCACTTTCTTATTTCGAAGGAGAACATGATTTTAAAGCATTTAAAGCAAGTGGAACAAGTAGTAAAAGTAGTGTAAGAAAAATTTATCAAACAAGTTTAAAAAAAGAAGGAGACAGAATTATCATAGAACTTACGGGTAATGGCTTTTTATACAATATGGTAAGAATTATAGTAGGTACTTTGGTAGAGGTAGGACTAGGAAAAATAAAACCAGAAGAAATTTCTACTATTATCGAATCAAAAGAACGAGCCAAAGCAGGAAAGACACTACCACCTTATGCTTTGTACTTAGTAAAAGTAGAATATGAAGAAGAAAAATAGTATCACAGAAAAGAAAAAAGATTCATATGATATACAAAAAAGAAAGACATAAGGGGAGATAAATATGAATACATTATTACTATTTTTTGCTCTGCCAATTGCAACAATTATTCTTGCTATTGTATTAGAAAAATTACTTCGAAACCCTATTTTAACAGCAGCTACTTTTTTTGCTATTTACTTAATTGTTGCTTTTGCAGCTTTTGATGCAGAATTTTTGGTCTATGTCATTTTTTATACGATATTAGCCTTTATAGCAGCTGTTTTAGCAGAATTCTTTTATAGAAGATGTCATCAAAATGGTTGCACTTGGTCTTGCCAATGTAGAAGAAATCATAACAACAATAATGACAATAATACTAATACTAATACTAATACAATAGTATTAAGTAACCAAGATGTTGCTAGAATTGCAAATCAGCTAGCAAACATACAAAACAATAATAATAGCAATAGTTGCAATAATAACTGCCATAATAGCAATTCGGCAAGTGATGTAGTAACTGCCAATATTACAAACAATACCACAGGAGGTAGAACTAGTTGGTGTTGTTATCGAAGGTAAAAAAAGAATCATAAAGTAAAAAAAGGAGATTTTGTTAGCAAAGAAAAATCTTCTTTTTTTGTGCAACTTACAAGGAATTAATAAGAATATTACAAGAATATTACAACAATATTATTTTTCCATGACACTTAGCGAAATTTATTGTTTTTCTGCATCAATTGTTGTACAATGAAATAGGTAAGAATATTTTGTCGATTTATAAGGAGGAAGTTAACTATGGCAATGAATCCAATGCAAAGAAAAGCAAATAATTATTTATTAATGGGAATTTTAGGAACGTTACTTGTAACAGGACTAGTCATTGTATTTTTGTTCATACAATTAAATACGTTACAACAGGAACAAAAAAAGCAAGAAGCATCCATGAAAAAAGTATATGTTGTAGCAGATGATATTAAATCAGGAGAAGTAGTAACTTATGATAAATTAATACAAACATCAGCTAGCAATGCTGCTATTCCAACAGATGTGTTATCTATAGAATTAACAGACAAAACCATTGCAAAAATAGATTTAAAAGCAGGAACGATTTTAGCAGATAATATGGTGCAAGAATCAGATAATATGACGACGAGTGATTTAAGAAAACAAGAATATAATATGATAATGGTACCAAGCCAAATTCAAAGTGGCGACTATGTAGATATTCGTTTAAGACTTTCAAATGGAGTAGATTACATTGTAGTATCGAAAAAACAAGTTACCATTCCAACAATAGAAGGAGTGGATACAGGAGCTTCTATTATTATGAATATGACAGAAGCAGAAACAATGGTTATGTCGAATGCAATTATAGAAGCTTATATAGACCAAGGTTCTTACTTCTATTGTACTACTTATGTAGAACCAGGATTACAAACTTCTAGCATTGCTACTTATGAACCAAGTAGAGCAGTACAAATCGAGTTAAATGCTAACCCAAATATTGCACAAGAAGCAAAAAATGTACTATTTGCAAGATATAATCAAAATACAACAAGAGAAGATTCTATTAATAGTGTATTAACACAATATGCACAAGATACCGTGGATAATATTGAAGCAGGGGTACAAGAAGAAATTACCAAAGCACAAGAAGCAAGACAAGCTTATTTAGAATCTTTAGGAGGATATTAAACCATGAAAAAAATAGGATTTATAGGAGCTTATGATAAAACAGATTTTATTTTATATATTGCTAAAATTCTAGTAGAAATGGGAAAAAAAGTTATCTTAATTGATAGTACTTTAACACAAAAAGCAAAATATATTATTCCTGTGATTAAACCATCTAAATCCTATGTTACAGAATTTGAAGGAATCGATATTGCCGTTGGCTTTGAAAATATAGAGGGCATTAAGCAATATTTAGCTCTTCCTAAAATGGCTGAGTTAAGCTATGATTTTGCTTTAATTGATTTAGATACAGTACAAGGAATCAAAAATTATGAAATAGAAAGTTTTGAAAGAAATTATTTTGTTACTTCTTTTGATTTGTATTCTATCAAAAAAGGATTAGAATCCATTAGTGGACTTACATCACCGATTCATGCTACTAAAATTCTATTTTCAAAAGAAGCGTTAAAAGAAGAAGATGATTACTTAAATTTTTTATCTTTAGGAAGTAAAATAATATGGGATGAAGAACGAATTTATTTACCTTTTGAAGTAGGGGATCAAACCGTTATTTATAATAATCAAAGAGTCTCTAAAATAAAATTTAAAAAATTAAGTAATCAATATAAAGAAGGACTAATTTATGTAGCAAGTAAAATATTAGAAGAAAAAGATACAAATGACTTAAGAAAAACTTTTAAAAAAATAGAAAGAGGAGTTTAAATAATGGCAATTATTGCATTTTGGAGTAATGAAGAAAAAGAAACAGGACAAACTATGTCAATGGTGGCTTTATCTACTTATATGGCAATTGAACATAATTATCGAATTTTAAATGTCAGTACTAGTTTTCAAGATGGAACTTTAGAAAATAGTTATTGGGATTTGAATAAGGCAGAGCAATTAGTAAAAACAATTGCACAAGATAATAAGCAAGTCGGCTTAGAATCTGGTGTAGAAGGATTAATTAAAATTATTAATAGTAATAAAACTTCTACGAACATTGTATCAAATTATACCAAAATTGTTTTTAACGGTCGATTAGATGTTTTATGTGCGCCAAAAACGAATCGATATGAAGAATATCAACAAATGATGGAATATTATCCTAATATTTTACAAGTAGCAGATCAAAATTATGACTTAGTATTTGTCGATATTTCTAAGAGAATGCCACAAGAACAAGTAAAACAAATTTTAGAACTTTCGGATATTATCATTGTGAATATTACACAAAGATTAAAAACCATTGATGAATTAATAAAATTAAAAGAAGAAAACGATTTCTTTAAGAAAAATAATATATTATTAAACATTGGACGATATGATAAATTTTCAAAATATAACGTAAAAAACGTTACTCGTTATATGAAGGAAAAGAAAGATATACACGCTATTTTATATAATACTTTGTTTTTTGAAGCATGCTCAGAAGGAAAAGTAGCAGAGTTTTTCTTACGATTAAGAAGAATTGATGAAGAAGATAGAAATGCATTATTTATAGAAGAAATAAAAAGACTTGCTAAAGATTTAATTTTTAAAATGCAAGAATTACAAATAAAATTATAACCAAAGAAAATAAAGGAAGGAGCCTAGTTTTATGCTTAACATCTTATTGATTGCTATCATTTTACTATTAGCAGGATTTCTAATAATACGTAAATTAAAAAAGAGACAAGATGAAAAAGAAGAAGAAAAAGTACAAGTAGATGATAAAACTTATACTTTAGAAAAAATGACTGCTTTTGTAAAAAAGAGATTAGATGAAATTACCAAAATCAACTTATACGATATTGGTCTTTCAGAAGAAGAATTAAAAAGAAGAAAAAACAAAAAATATGAGCTAAAAAAAGCATTAAAAGGCTGTACCTATGGAGATGTCAACGATAAAAAATATGTCAAAGAATTAATTTATGATATTTTAGCAAAAGAATATGGCGTAACCGAAATTAATATTTCAACCGCGATTCCATTTGATGTGCCATCCTTGTTAACAGCACAAGACAAATTTGAAATTATTTTATATATGTACAAGCAAGAATTTGGCTATGAAGCTTTAGCAGAAATTATTAAAAAATATGATTTAGATCGATTGAAATATGTCAATGGAGAAACCAAACCTTCTTATGTTATTACAGAAGAAGAAATTAATGAAATTTATGAAAAAGAAGATTTTGTACTTGCTTTTCAAGACAAACTAAATGTTGTTGTACAAAGAATTTATCAACATTACAAAGGGTACAGCAGTATTGACGAAGTTCGTGATATGAACATAGATGGTATTTCAGGTGGTGTATCTGGTTTACCAGAAAGCTTCTTAAGCCAAGTAGCACAAACCGATGGTGATTACTTAGACCAAATTGTAGACCATAAAGTGCCACGTGCTTGTGACAGTATATGGATCATGTTTCATGGTAAATCCATTCGTTTAGCCTTTTTATCTTTTGGCACAGAAGCAGAATTAAAAAGAGTATGTCAAAACATTTATAAATATAATAACCCAGGACAATTATCCGATACCAATGGTTATAAAATTAACGAAATGAAAGATGGTTCTCGTGTCGTAGTAGTAAGACCAAGTATGTCAGAAACATGGGCATTCTTTGTTAGAAAATTCGACGTAAAACGTGCAACCCTAGAGCAAATTGTTCGTTTCCCAGGAAAAGAAGAAGCAATCGACCTACTAAAATATTTAGTAAAAGGAGCAAGAATTATCTCTCTTACTGGTGAACAAGGTTGCCGGAAAAACAACAATGCTTATGGCTATGATTGAAAATATTTATGAAACTATGAACCTTCGTATTACGGAGACAGCCTTTGAGCTTCACTTAAGAAAAATTTATCCAACCAGAAATATTCTATCAATGAGAGAAACAGAAACCGTATCTGGACAAGAGTGCTTGGACGTTCAAAAGAAAACCGATGGTTCTGTTAACATCATTGGTGAGGTTGCAACAGACCCCGTAGCATCTTGGATGATACAATCTGCTCAAGTTGCTTCTAAATTTACTTTATTTACCCACCATGCTAAAACATTCCCAGATTTAGTAACAGCACTTCGTAACTCTATGTTAAGAGCTGGTGTGTTCAAAGATGAAAGAACAGCAGAAGAGCAAGTTGTACAAGTATTAAACTTTGACATTCACTTAGTAAAAGACTTTAGAGGAAGAAGATACATAGAAAGAGTAACGGAATGTATTCCTGTAGAAGAAAAAAATGAATATACTTTTGACCATAGAAAACAAAAAACCTTAGAAGGTAAATTTGATAAATTTATGGACAATGCAACATATTACTTTAGTAAAACGACAAACAAAGAATTATACAAATATCAAAATATTTTGGAATATCATGACGGAGCTTATGTATTAACCAATAAAATTAGTGACAATAACATTCGTGAAATGTTAAACAACATGGACGATGCTGACGCAGAAGACTTCATTAAGTTCGTAGAAAGAAATTGGGGAACCAAAGTAAGTAGATATTTAGGAGAAGAAGAAACAACAGAAAAAGAAACAGTAGAAGAAAAGCCACAACCTAAAAAAAGAGGAAGAAAACCAATAAAACAATAATAGAAAAACCCAGCGCGGGACACCCCTTATCCTTAAAGGAATACTGAAGGGGAAAGGAGTGTCCCCGTTAGAGAGCAAAAACAAGATAGAGTTCGGCGCGGGACAGAAATAAGATAGAGGGAGGTGCTTAAAGTAAAATGGATAATCAATTATTAATGTATGTATTAATAGGAGCAGGAGCTTTATTAGGAATCATTGTTATTGCCTTCCTATTTTTGCAAAAAAATAATAAAGAAGCAAAATACATAAGAGAATTGCAACAAGGAACGAAAAGTTCTGCTTTCTCTATGGAAGTCATTTATCAAAAACTATATATCTTTTACTTAAGAACTCCTTTTATAAAAAGATATCTTTTAAAATTAAGAAGAAGACTAGAAATTATCAATATTGACGACGAATACTTAACCAGAATGCAGTCTGCTAAAATTTTAACAAGAGCATTTTTAATCGTAATACCTTTAACAGTTGCCATTATTATACTAACCAAAAACAATAGTTTATTAATGACCATTTTACTAATTTTTGAAGTATTTTTATTAGACACTTTCATCGATGGAAGAGTCGATAAAATAGATAACAACCTATTAAAAGAGCAAATTAATTTCTTTTCTGAAATTAGACATGCTTACCATGAATTTAACATGGTAGAAGAAGCCATTTACCAAACGGCACAAGACGATGAAAATCCTGACATGGCAAGACAAGCAGAAAAAATCTATGAAATTCTTATTTCGGACGATCCAGAATCAGAATTAGAAAAATATTATGATGTAGCACCAAATGCCTATTTAAAAGAATTTGCAGGAGTTTCTTATTTAACCAAAGAATTTGGAGATAGAAAAGTAGACGGTGCCTCTTTATACTTAAAAAACCTAAATAATATTACCCAAGAAATGCAACTTGAAATTTTAAAAAGAGACAAATTAGACTATGTATTCCAAAGTTTATCGGTCATTTCTATTGTACCAATTCTATGTTTAGAGCCAATTAAAAATTGGGCAATGTCTTCTTTTAACTTTACCGAAGCCTTTTATAAAGGAAAAAATGGTATGCTAGTACAAATTTTAATTTTAATTGCTACTTTTGTATGCTATGTCTTAACTAGAAAATTAAAAGATAACGGTTCTACCAATATGGATACAAAAAACACAGAAAATCCATGGCAAGAAAAATTATACAATATTAAAATTGTAAAGAAAATAGTAGACTTATTTATTCCAAAAGAAGGAACGAAAGAGTCTAGAAAAATAAAGACAATTATGAAAGATGCAGCATCTAAAGATAAAATACAATGGATTTATATCAATCGAATTTTACTTTGTATTGCTTCCTTTTTCATTGCACTCTTTTTCTTTCACCAATTACATCGAATTACGATTAATAATATATATACAGACCCGACGACTACTTACGATATTATAGGTGAAATGAGTGACAAAACAAAGAAAACAGCCATGCAATTAACCGAATCCGATAACCAGTATATTGACTATTTTAAAAACAAATCGGATTTGAAACAAGAGGATATTGAAAAAGCAATGAAACGTGGTACTGTCAATAAAGACTATGTAGAAGTAAAAGATGAGGCAAGAGCCACAGCTGCTGAAAGAATTATGGAAAAGATTGCAACGGTTAATAGTGAATATTTAAGTTGGGTAGAAGTATTAGGTGCTATGGTCATTGCAATGCTTGCTTACATGGGACCAATATGGTTACTACAATTCCAAAAAAGAATGAGACAAATGGAAATGGAAGATGAAGTAATGCAATTCCAAACCATTATCTTAATGCTAATGAGAATTGAAAGAGTAAATGTAGAAATTATTTTAGAGTGGTTAGAAAGATATTCAAATATTTTCCGAGACCCTATTAGCAAATGTGTTAACGATTATGAAAGTGGTCCATGGGAAGCTTTAGAAACCATGAAAGAAGAAGTTAACTACCAAGATTTCATCCGCTTAATTGAAAGTTTACAAGCAGCCGTAGAAAAAATACCAATTAAAGATGCCTTTGATGAGTTAGACACAGAAAGAGATTACTACCAAGCAAAAAGAAAAGAATCCAATGAAAGACTAACAGCTAGAAAAGGAAGAATAGGAAAAGTAATTGGATTTGCACCAATGGTTATCCTTTTTGTAGGTTACTTAATTGTTCCACTAGTATTTATTGGATTAACGAGTATGTCATCATCCTTTAACTCAATGGCTAATATGTAAGGAGGAAAAAAGATGGAAAATGCATCAAAAGCGTTAATTATGGCTGGTTCTGTCTTAGTTTCACTCATTATTATTTCATTACTAGTCGGTTTCTTTCATCAAATGCAAAATCTACAGCAAACAGAATTAAGCAAAGAACAAGTACAACAGGCAGCAGAATTTAATAAACCCTACACGGCTTATGAACGTGATGTGTATGGAAGTGAACTATTATCGATTGCCAATAAAGTAAAAGATTATAATAAAAGACAAGCAGAAATTGAAGATTATACAAAAATAGAGGTAGAAATTACGATTTCTAATGACCTAGATGAGGATTACCTAAAAAAAGGAACTTATACTTCCGAACAAATTGTAAATAAAATAAAAGAAATTGAAGATGAAATAAAAAAATTAGAAGGAAAGTCCATTGTATTTAAAACAGAAACAGGTGTGAAATCTTCTCGAAAAATCAGTCAGCTTGCTACTATGCGAACAAATGAGATAGAAGCATTAGGAACACCCCAAGAAGATTATAAAGGACAAATCAATGAGTATAACACTTATAAAACATTATTAACACAAATAAAATCAAAAGTATTTTATTTACAAGGGTTTGAATATGATAAATATAACGGAAGAATTACGAAAATGACATATAAAATATAAAAAATAGGAGGAAGGAAAATGGAGAATGCATCAAAAGCATTAATTATGGCAGCAGGTATATTACTAGGAGTCATTATCCTCTCCATTGGAGTGGTACTCTATACAACTTTCTCTGAATTTGGTAATGCTACAGCACAAAAAATGCAAGATAGTAAAATAGCAGAATGGAATGAAAATTATTTAAAATACTATGGTACTACTACCATAGAAGGGGAAAATGGCAAAGATGTAGTAAAACCAATTCCAGTAACAGCACATGATATTGTTACAGTAGCAAACCAAGCAAGGCAAAATAATATCCATTATGAAATACAAGACTTAAAAAAATATGAGGAACCTTCTTATTATGTACAAGTAGATGTTGATAAAGAAAAAAATTTTGAAACCAAAACAGAAGACGAAAAAAATGAATTTTTAAAAAATAATAGTTTAAAAAACGATCAAGAAGTAAAATATTATACTTGCACAGAAGTGAAAATAAGTTCCATTACCAAACGAGTCATGTATATCAAATTTGAAACACAAAAATAACAAAATTTTACAAAAAATGCAACAATTATAATTGCATAAAAAGAAGAATAATGGTATAATGAAAAAAGGAACAGATAAAATGAAAAAAAGTTTATTCATCTTACTAGGAATTTTCTTAATCATAATTGCGATTTTAGCTAGTTTATTTTATACGTATCAAAAAGTGCTACTACTTGCTAAAAAAGAAAATCAAAAGTATGAGCCATTTACGCAAAATACTATCTCTGGTTCTTCTTTAATGACACTTATCAATAAGGTAATTGACCAAAATGAAAAAAATCAAGTGCAAAAGAATGAACAAAATCGTTACATAGAAAATCGTGAAAATTCCATTCGCATTGAAATTAAGTTTTTAGAATCGGATAAAACCTACGATATGGAAGCCATTGCAAATTTGGGTTCTGAAAACTTCATTAAAAATTATAACAATATGCAATTTCAATGCACCCAAAAAGAATATCATGAAAAAACAAAACAGATAAGATTCATGTTATTTGAACAAATTTAGTTATTAATTTTTTATAAATATATATATTAATAAAACAGAGGAGGAAAAAATTATGGAGAATGCATCAAAAGCATTAATTATTGCAGGATCAATTTTAGTATCTATTGTTATTATTACACTAGGAGTTATGATTGTAAGTGGAGTAACCGATACCATTCAACAAAATTCTAATTTATCAGGAGAAGAAATTTTAGCTTATAATTCACAATTTACAGCTTATGAAGGAACAAAATCAGGAACACAAGTAAGAGCTTTATGTGATTTAATTAGAAACCACAATGGTAAAAATACAGAAGACTCAACGAGAAATGTTAGTATTCAAACTGGAACTGCACCAGAGAGTGCAAATGCCTTAGACGAAGTTGTTACTGCTAAAACAGTTACGGACTTTAGAAACACAATTAAATCAGGAAAAACTTATGAAGTTACTTTTTCTTATGATTCACATTCTGGTTTAATTGTTGGCGCATATGTAAATGAAAAAAAATAAAGTAAGGAATAGAAAAGGGTAGAGTATTATGGAAAATGCAACCGATGCTTTAATGATGGCATTTGCTGTTCTTATCTTTGCGTTAGCGTTAACCGTATCTATTACCTCTTTTAATCAAGTAAAAGCGGTTTCCGACATGGTCTTATACAGGCAAGACGAAACGAATTACTATGATTATCAGGGGGCTATAGGAAGGGCTTCACAAAATAGAATAGTAGGATTAGAAACCATCATACCAACTTTATATAAATATTACAAAGAAAATTACACGGTTTTATTTCGTAAGGCAAATTATGATAGGAATACTGGTGATTTTAGTAATATTGAATATCTTACCATATATCGTACTCCATCCAATTATAAAACAAACAATAACAAATCTTATCTATGGGGAAAGAAAGAGGAAACCGAAAATCAAAGTACATATGATACTTTAATGCAAAATAAGTATCATGCTTATTTTACAAGTGGTTATCAAAAACTAGGAAATCAAGAGATATTTTCTTTTGACCTAGAGGAAGAAACGCTAAGGCATGAACCATGGACAGGAAGTTATGAAAAAGCAAAAGAAAATTTAGACTGTTTCTTATATGGAGATAGCTATTACAATCCAAATAATAATAGTACAAGCCCATATATTAACTATGGAGGAGTAAGTCAATTAGGAATAGGTGGGTTTATAGAATGGTGTAGAAGACAAAATGCAGAGTTTGTAGAAACCATAGGAGAGTATACTTATTCTAGTAATCAGGCGTTAGATACAGAAGATGGAAGTTTAGTAAGTAGTTTAGTAAAAGAAAAAAAGAAAAGAATTATTATATTTACTTTAATCAAATAACAAAAGGAGGAAAGAAAAATGGGAGATAGTTTAATTACCATTGTAGCTATATTTCTAGCAGCCATTTTAATGTTTGTTTTTCCACTTATGTCTATGTCTGAAAGAACAGATGATGTATCCGAATTAGCGGTACAAACTTCTACCACAGAATTTGTAGATAAAGTAAGAACAACGGGAAAATTAACTTTAGAAGATTATGATAAATATATTAGTACCATATCTTCTACAGGAAATTCATTTGATGTGGATATTGAAATTCAAGAACTAGATGAAAATCCTGGGGTTAAAACAACACAAGCAGATATGACGAAAATAGGCGAAAACTTATATTATAACTTATATACTTCACAAATAGAAGAAAAACTAAATAATAATGGAAAAATCACATTAAAAGAAGGAGATCGAATTGGTGTTAGTGTAAAAAATACAAATCAAACGATTTCTCAAACATTAAAGAATTTCTTCTATCAATTAGCGGGAAACGATACTTATCAAATCGCTGCTCAACATGCAGGAATTGTTACTGTAAATGGAACAAAGTAATAGAAAGATAAAAAGGGCAGAAAATAAATCTGCCTCTTTTTTACTATACAAATAAAATAAAGAATGAGAAAGGAACACAAATGAAGATTCAACATTTAGCCATTATCTTTGTAATTATCATACTTCCCATTTCAATCGTAATTACCTATTACATTAATACACAAATTGATACGATTCGGATTACAGACAAGTTATACAAGAAAATTACAAACGGCTACGGCAGATGCCATTAAAAGTTTTCAATTAAATACTATTAATAATAAATATTCTACAGTTAGTGATTCAAAAATTAGAGATATTGAAGCATCCATTTCTAGTTTTTATAATTCTTTAGGAACGGAATTAGGGGCAAGTGGTTATACAGCAGAAGAATTACAAAGCTTTATTCCAGCAATGGTATATACCATGTATGATGGTTATTATATTTATGGAGAATATTGGAATGAAACTCTAGAAGGAGATTATAAGTATCAATATGGGTTAAGACCTTATATTTATTATTCTTGCCGCTATAAATCAATCAATAATGATTTTATTGTGAATTATACTTTAGATAACACCATTACCGTATATGGAATTGTAAATGGAACCTATGTAACCAAATCTGGTAGTTTAATTCTTACAGATTTAATAAAGGAATCTAGTATTCAAAAAAAGCAATATGATTATACGGATAATGTTGGAAACCAGCATCATTGTGAATATGTCGTAGCAATCCAATATGATGGTATTACAATTGAACCAGAAATATTAAAGGAACAATTAGTGACAATCAACGAAGATAATGTAATTGATAGACAAGAATATGAATATGTTACTTACAGTAACCGAAAAATATATAAAGATAATAATGGATATTTTTGGAACAATAAAAATAAAAAGCAATATATTACTGACATAGAAACTTTGAAATTTGCAGAATGTATGACATGGGATGGACATTTGCATAGTAATAGCGGAGCACAATATTATGCGGATGCCTATGAATTTAGCAAATGGGTAAATGAACATTTAGGAAATATAACACAGGAAAATGCTTATGAAGCAGATGGAGTAACGAAAATTACCAATTTTGCTATAACTACAAAGCAAGAAAAAATATTTGATTTAACAAATGAAAATAATAATCCATTGATAGAGGAATCTACGTTTAATCAAAATAGAATGGCAGTCATTCGAAGAACGATTGAATCTAATTTAGCATCTGCCATTGCCAATTATGGAGCAATAGCTGATTATGAGTTTGAAATGCCACTTTTTACAGAAGAAGATTGGGACAAATTACTAAATAATGTTTCCTTAGCTACTTTTATGCAAGGAATTCCTATTGGCACGAAATATTATAATAATTATTGTATTATCACAAACGATAAAAATAAAGAAGTCGTAACAACAGATTCTATTTATGTGATTACGGATAGTAATGGAAATGGAGTCTACGACTTAGATAGCCTAGATGAAGTACATGTGGCAACTTGTAAAAAAGTGATTGATGAAGAAGAAAGTGTCATAGCTGCTTATCGAAATATCGATTTTGAACGTCAAAATGTAGTGATTACAGAGGGAGATGAAAGATACTTTTACCCTCATGCGAATGAAAAATGTTATCATTGCATGGTGAGTGCGGCAGATAACTATGATATGAATGACTTAATTGCAGGCACAATGAAAACGTATTCTAAAAATACAGATACTTATGAGGTAAACAATAAGGCAACGAATTATATTAACAGTAGTAATTTAAGGAAAATTTATTTAACCGCATTAGCCAGAGAAAAATATGACTTATACAAAACAAACGCTTACTTTGGTACCTAAATTTATATTTCAGGGAGAAAGCAAATTGGATAAATGCTTGTAGAAAGAAAACTTTAAAACTTTTTATTTTAAAATAGAGCAGTTAATGAACTGCTCTATTTTTTTGCTATCAAAAAATTTTTTGAGCGTATGTAATACGAAAACATGGTTAAAATAATAAAAATGAAACAAAGAAGGAAGGATTACTTTGAAGCGAAAACTAAAAATTGTTTTACTTTTATTGATTTTACTCATTTTTTATCTTTATGTAGCAAATATTACTTTATTTCCGAGCAATATTTTATTAATGCAAGGAGAAACATTAAATATCAATAGTTTATGGGGAATTCAAATACAAGAAAAAGAAAATTCAAATCCCAATATTGGAGAATATACTCTAAAAGAATTAGTACAAGCTTCTAGTGTAGCAGAAAATAGTAACTTAAAAGAAGTAGAAAAAATTGATTTAAATCTTAATTTATTTCATATTCTTCCACTAAAAGAGGTATCGGTAAGTGTTATTCCAAAGACAAAAGTTGTTCCACTAGGAAATGCCATTGGTTTAAAATTATATACAGATGGTGTGTTAATTGTAGGAATGACAGAAATAGAAGGACAAAAGCCATATGAAAATACAGGTATAAAAGAAGGAGATCGAATCATATCCATTAATCATACCAAAATAGATAATGCAGAAGATTTAGTAGAGACAGTGAATCGTTCTAATGGCAAAGAAGTCAGTGTAACTTATATTCGCAATGAAACAGAAGAAACCACAAGTATGGTTCCCGTACAAACAAAAGAAAAAGAGTATAAACTAGGACTATGGGTAAGAGACGCAGCAGCAGGGGTAGGTACAGCCACTTTCTATGTTCCTGAAACGGGCATGTTTGCTTCTCTAGGACATGGCATTACCGATATTGATACAGAAGAATTAATTACCATTAGTAATGGAGAATTAGTAACAGCCGACATTATTTCCATTCAAAAAGGAGAGAAGGGAAAACCAGGAGAAATTAGAGGAACCATTGAAGCATCTAGTAAATTAGGTGAAATTTCAAAAAATACAAGTTTTGGCATTTTTGGAATGCTTACCAATAAAAATAGATTAGGTGTTTCTTTAGAAGAAATGGAAGTTTTAAATCGTAATGAAATCAAAACAGGAAAGGCACAAATTCTATGTGAATTAGAACAAGGAAAGAAAAAATACTATGATATTGAAATACAAAAAGTGTATACCAACAATCAAAAAGATAATAAAAGTATGTTAATTAAAGTTACTGACCAAGAATTATTAGAAAAAACAGGAGGAATTATTCAACGGAATGTCAGGTTCTCCCATTATTCAAAATGGAAAATTTGTAGGAGCGGTAACTCATGTGTTAGTTAATGACCCTACAACAGGGTATGGTGTATTTGCCGATATGATGTTAAAACAAATGGCACAAACTTAAATAAATCAAAAAATAAAGTATGTCAATCTTTAAAATGCACATTTAAGCTTCATCACTTTCTAATTGTGCTTTTTCCAGATTAACATACTTTTTTCATTTTATTTGATAAGATTAACCTAGGTTAATAGCATTGGACCTATATTAGTAACAGTTCCTGCACCTAAGGTTAAAACAATATCATCTTTTTCCACATGTTCTTTTAAATACGAAACAATATCTTGAAATTCTGAAATATAAATTGCCTTTTTTCCAAGTTCTTGTATTTTATTAACAAGGTCTTGGGAAGAAATATGGTAAGTATTCACTTCTCTTGCAGCGTAAATATCCGTCAAAATAATATTGTCAAAGTAAGTTAAGCTATCTGCAAAATCATTTAGTAAATTTTTTGTTCTACTATAAGTATGAGGCTGAAACACAACCCACGAACGATGATATTCTTTCTTTTTTAAAGCATTAGCCGTTGCTTTAATTTCCGTTGGATGGTGTCCATAATCATCATATATAGAAGCGCCTTGAAAATCACCTACATACTCAAAACGTCGATGAGCACCAGTATATTTTTTTAAGGCAGACTTGATTGTAGACTTCTCTATTCCATATGCATCACATAAGCTAATACAAGCCAAAGCATTTAATACATTGTGTTCACCTGGTACAGATAAGGCAAAAGAACCATAAAAGTAATTATTATAATACACATCAAAATGAGCAAATCCATCTTTATCAAAAGTAATATTTCTTCCTACAAAATTTGCTTTTTCATTTTCAATGCCATAAGAAATCACTTTTGCCTTGGTATAGTGATGCAAATTAGCACAATAGCTATTATCAATATTGGTTACCAATAAACCATCTTCTGGTAAAAGTTTTACATATTTAATAAAAGCTTGATTGATATTTTCTATATTTTTAAAATAATCTAAATGGTCATTATCAATATTTAAAATAACTTCTGCTTTTGGATAAAACTTTAAAAAGCTTTCCACATATTCACAAGCTTCAATGACAAAATGTTCACTGTTTCCAATACGATAATTTCCATCAATTGCTTTTAGTGTAGCACCAACTTGAATAGAAGGGTCTAATCCTGCTTCTAAGAAACACATGGAAACCATAGAAGTAGTAGTGGTTTTTCCATGGGTACCAGAAATGCAAATCGTATCATCAAAAGCTTTGGTAATTAATCCTAAAAAGTCTGCTCTTTCCATGGTAGGAATACCTAGCTCTTTGGCTTTTACGAGTTCTACATCATCCTCTTTAATAGCAGCCGTATAAACAACAAGATCTGCTTTTGCCACTAAATTCACATCATGGCCAATGACCACATGAATACCATCTAAGTTTAATTTTTTTGTGGTATCCGATTCTACCCAATCAGAACCCATTACAAGAAAGCCCCAATGTTTTAAAATTTCAGCAATACCACTCATGCTAACACCGCCGATGCCAATCATATAGATATATTTGTATTTTCTTAAATCTTGTATATTAACCAAGGTGAAGTCCTCCTTTTATTCCTATTTATCGTAAAATAAATAGCTTGTTTGATAAAATGTAAACTTTATTAAATGCTATTATATAATTTTTTATAGGGTATTTCAATATATTTTGCAAAACTTCTAAGGTATTGTATGCATTTTTTTTAAAAATGTGAGAATACTAAAAAGAAAGAAAAAATATTTTTGAAAATTTGTAAAAAACAGAAGGAAAAAATATCTTTTTGACGAATAATATTATTGTACATAATAAAATGTACAAATATTAAAAACAGTAGAAAGAGGTGCTTAAAAATGCAAATCACAGATGTACGTTTAAGAAAAGTAAATTCAGAAAACAGAATGAAAGCTGTTGCTTCTGTAACATTCGATAACGAATTCGCAGTACACGACATTAAAGTTATCGAAAGCCAAAATGGATTATTTATTGCTATGCCAAGCAGAAAAACTCCAAACGGAGAATTCAAGGATATAGCTCATCCAATCAACGCTGAGACAAGAGAGAAAATTCAAAAAGCTATATTAGAAGCTTATGAAGCTCCAGAAACTGAAGAAACATCAGAATCAGCAGAATAATATAAAAAGAAAGATTTGAAATCACTTCAAATCTTTTTTTGTTTTCTTTTTTTCATGATAACTTTTTGAGAGAAAATTGGATTAGTTTCAAATCTTTTCAAAATTTTCTTCCTTTTTCTGCATAAGAAGTTCATGAATTGCTTTTGCATAAATATTAGTAGCAAGCATTAGCTTGTCAATTTCAATATGTTCATCTGCTTGATGACACAAATCGATATCTTTTGGAAAATTCATACCAAAACAAATACAATTAGGAAAAGCTCTAG
Source organism: uncultured Clostridia bacterium (assembly GCA_947626735.1). Lineage (GTDB taxonomy): Bacteria > Bacillota > Clostridia > TANB77 > CAG-508 > UMGS1663. The sequence continues at coordinate 54,207 of CANQTK010000003.1, read as the reverse complement.
CATAAGTAGCACCACCAATAGCAATTGGTTCAAAGTTAGAGTGACAAGTTTCATTAAAAATAGAGCATAATTTTTGTACTAAAAAATGATCCTTTTCTACATATAAAGCAGGTTGTATACGAAGAGTAGAAACTTCAGAACGGAAATGTTTTTGAAAGGTATCAATAATCTCTTGTGGATCAGTATGAACAGGAATTCTTAAATTAATACCAAGATAAATTTTATTGTCTTTTTTATAAAATTGCGAAGGATTTAAAGTAAGTCTACCAGATTCATCTTGAATTGCCAAATTTAAATTTTTTCCCGTATCATCATCCCCAATGAACTGACAAAAATCTTCTAATAAAGCAAAAGAAATATTCCACTGCGCAAAAACTTCTTGTAATATAACCAATAGTTTTGAAATCGCATTGATTCCTAATTCTGGATGAGCGCTGTGTGAAGCCTTTCCGTAGGAACTTAGCTTTAAATGAGAAGCATCTATTTTATACAAATCCATATCATAATGATATTTTTCTATGGTAGTTTTACAAGTTGTAATTAAGTTTGACATATAATTGTTGTTTTTTAGTGATAAAATGCAACTACAGAATTTTGGTACAACATTAATGGCATTTTGCATGCAGTCAATCTCTTCTATCGTAAGAATAGGTGGTTGACCGTGAAAACGACTTTTTGGCAAAATAGACATGGTGGATTCCTCTTCACAAAGAAGTAAAGAAAGAACGGACTTTTCTGCATAAATACAAGGAAAATCACCATCTGGACTAAAACCTAAAGTAGGAATTTCCTCATGCATTTTATAATATTCAATTCCTTTCCAATCCTTTTCTTCATTTAATCCAACAATAAGTCTTACTCTTTTTGAAAACGTAAGATGATTTTCTTTATAATATTCCATTACTGCTTTCATCGCATAAAGAGAGGCAATAACAGGACCTTTGTCATCCATAGCGCCTCTACCATAAAGGCAATTATGACTAATGGTAGGAACAAAGGGAGGATAAGTCCAATCCTCTTCTTTGGCAGGAACGACATCTAAATGGCCAATAATACCAATTAGCTCTTCTCCTTCTCCAAATTCAGCAAATCCACAATAGCCATCTACATTTTTCGTGCGAAAGCCTAAAGAATTAGCTAAACTTAAAAAATATTTTAAACTGTCGGAACAGGCTTTTCCAAAAGGAAAATGTAAATTATTTGTTTCTTCTGAAATGCTAGGGAAAGTAATTAAATCACAAAGGTTACTTACGATATTTTGTTTATTTTCTAAAATATATTTTTGAAACATTGTTACCTCCTACACCATTATATATATGAAATTTTCTTTGTTTTATGAATAAAACAAAAAAACTCTCGCACTATAAATGAAAAGTAGTGCGAGAGAAAAAGTTAAAAGATAGACGATATAAAGATATTTAAATCTTCATGCCGAATCTTTTCGATGAAATGGAATAAAACATCCTTACGGTAGGAACCGATAAGAAGAATAGGTTGATAATCAAAATGCTCCGGAAGAGAATGAAAATCATATTCTTCTTTTAATTCCTCTTTTGTAATCCGTACGGGAGCCCAAATATCAGACTCCAATAAAATATACAAAATGGAATCTAAATCGCTTTCATCTGCTAATCCCAGTACTAACCGGAATTGTTTTTCTTTTTTTTGCATGATAATGCCCTCCTAAAGAAAATAATATAATTATTATACTATACTTTCACAAAAAATGCAAATTTTACAAAAAAATGACAAAAACGTATTGACATTTAGGGAAATCCATTGTATACTAAATAGGCATGTAAACAAAGCGATGAAGTAGAATGTGGCTACATCCTAACAATGCGTAGGGTGGAGGGAACTTCTATGGAGTATGTCATGGCTTAGACCAGGCGGTAAGTTTTATAAAAAAGAAAAGCACTTATCCCAAGATTTTCATGCAATCATTGGGTTTTCTATTGGTAAACAAAGAAACACCAGGGTGCGTTTAAAACTTTCTGCTAGAAATTATTTTAGGAAGGCGATTGCAATAAAAACTGACATCATTTATTCACAAGTAGGGGATGTATCTTATCCCTAGTGGAAATGACGTTAAGGAAAGATGCATCCCCTGTCATTAAGTAAAGGAGGAAAAACAAATGGCAACATCAAACAAAGTAGGAAGTGAGAAAATGAGAATAAGACTAAAAGCTTATGATGCTGAACTTTTAGAAAAGTCTGCTGAACAAATAGTAGAAACAGCTAAAAGAACAGGTTCAAAAGTTTCAGGACCTATTCCATTACCAACACAAAAAGAAATCGTTACAATCTTACGTTCTCCACACAAAGACAAAGATTCTAGAGAACAATTTGAAATGAGAACACATAAAAGATTAATTGATATTCTTTATCCAACACAAAAAACAGTTGACAGTCTAATGAAATTAGATTTACCAGCTGGTGTTGATATTGAAATCAAATTGTAGAAAATCAAAAACAACAAAACCAAGCTAGCACAAAAAGTGCGAGCCAATAGTTAAGTTAGCTGTTAAATAGAAGAAAATTACAGATAACTTATGCGGTTAAAATCGTATAGGAGGAATTTTAAAATGAAAAAAGCAATCATAGGAAAGAAAATAGGAATGACACAAATCTTTGATGAAACAGGAAAAGTGATTCCAGTTACGGTTATCGAAGCAGGACCATGCGTTGTAGCACAAGTTAAAACAGTAGAAACAGACGGATATGACGCAGTTCAATTAGGTTTCGGAGAAGTCAAAGAAAACAAAGTAAACAAACCAGTAAAAGGACATTATGCAAAAGGAAGTGTTACACCAAAGAAACATTTAAGAGAATTTCGTGTAGATTCTATTGAAAGCTATAAAGTCGGAGACGAAATTAAAGCCGATACTTTTGTAGCTGGAGATAAAATTGATGTTCAAGGAACTTCAAAAGGAAAAGGTTTCCAAGGTGTTATCAAACGTCATGGTCAAAGTAGAGGACCAATGGGACATGGTTCTATGTATCATAGAAGACCAGGTTCAATGGGACCAACTTCAACACCAGGTAGAGTATTTAAAGGAAAGAAATTACCAGGTCATATGGGAGTTCAAACCATTACCATCCAAAACTTAGATGTAGTACGTGTTGATATGGATAAAAATGTCATTTTAGTAAAAGGTAGTGTACCAGGAGTAAAAGGTGCTATCTTAAAAATAAAAACAAGTGTAAAAGCATAAGGAAGGAGGAAAAGTAAATGCCTAAAATAGACGTATATAGTATAGAAGGAAAGAAAGTAAAAGAAGTAGAGTTAAACGAAGCTATTTTTGGAATTGAACCAAATGAAGCTGTCGTACATAGCGTACTTGTAAACTTCTTAGCAAATCAAAGACAAGGTACACAAAGTACTAAGACAAGATCAGAAGTGAGCGGTGGTGGAAGAAAACCATGGAGACAAAAAGGAACAGGTAGAGCAAGACAAGGTTCTATTAGAGCACCACAATGGATTAAAGGTGGTATCGCTTTAGGACCAAAACCACGTTCATACAGCTACACTGTAAATAAAAAAGAAAAGAGACTTGCGATTAAATCAATGCTAAGCTCAAAAGTATTAGAAAATGAATTAGTAGTAGTTGACAAATTAGAGATAAAAGAAATCAAAACCAAAGAAATGGTTAAGATTTTAAACAATTTAAAAGTAGAAGGTAAAACATTAATGTTATTACCAGAAAAGAACGAAAATGTTCAAAAATCTGCAAGAAACATTGAAGGAGTAAAAACAACATTAGTAAATACTATCAACGTATATGACTTATTAAAATACAAAAACTTAGTAATGACTCTAGATACAGTTAAGAAATTAGAGGAGGTGTATGCATAATGAAACCAGAAGATATTATCATTGCACCTGTTATCACAGAAAAAAGTAATGATGGAATGCAAGAAGGAAAATACACTTTTGAAGTAAACAAAAAAGCAACAAAAGTTGATATTGCAAATGCAGTAGAAAAATTATTTGAAGTAAAAGTATTAAAAGTAAATACGGTTACGGTAAAAGGAAAAATGAAAAGAATGGGAAGATATGAAGGAAAAACATCAGATTGGAAAAAAGCAATTGTAACCATCGATACCAATCCAGCTGAAAAAACATATCTTGCTAAAGGCGGAAAAGCTACAAAAATGACAAAGAAATATAAAGATTCAATTGATGAATTCATGGGAGCATAACCTAAACGAATGAAAATCAGCATCTTGCGTCGTTAAATTTAATAATTAAACCTTCAACGTACACACGTACGCCTCAGGTGTTAATTATTAAATTTGCCTAGCAATCTACTAATTTTGATTCGTTTATCTAAAAATAGAAGTAGGTGAAAAATATGAGTGAAACAAGTGAAAAAAGAAAAGAATTTTTAGAAAGAAATAGAATTCCAGAAGATGGATTTATAGCAAAATATTGTTTACCACCAGAAAATCAAGAAGAAATATTTGACAAAGCACTAGAAAGATTTGAAAATGGAGAAAAAATTTTTACAAGAGAAGAAAGATAAATAAAAATTTTATCGAGAAATCACTCGGAAAAGAAAGAATAGCCGGAAGTGGACCGGGAAAAAAACTACAATAAAAATAAAAGTAAGAAAGGAGAGAAACTTTCAAAAACGAGTATTGCTAGGAAGATGAGAAAATATTTTTGAGACTATACATCTGTATGTCGAAAAAATAATTTTGAAATCTGACAACGCAAGACGAAGTTTTTCAAAGTTTCGAAAAGAATAATGGGAATGAAACACTTTAGACCAACAACCCCATCATTAAGAAACACAACAGTTTCTACATTTGACGAAATTACCAAAAAAACTCCTGAAAAATCTTTATTAACAGTAAAGAAAGAAAAAGCAGGAAGAAACTCTTATGGTAGAGTAACCGTTCGTCACCAAGGTGGAGGAAATAGACAAAAATATAGAGTAATTGATTTTAAAAGAAACAAAGATGATATGGAAGCAACTGTAGTAGGTATCGAATATGACCCAAACAGAAGTGCTAACATCGCTTTAATTAAATATGAAGATGGAACTTTAAGTTACATCTTAGCACCAGTAGGATTAACGGATGGTGACAAAGTAGTATCTGGAGAAAAAGCAGATATAAAACCAGGAAATGCAATGCCAATCGAAGCAATTCCAGTAGGTACTATGATTCATAACATCGAGTTAAATCCAGGTCAAGGTGGAAAAATGGTAAGAGCAGCTGGTCAAGAAGCACAATTAATGGCGAAAGAAGGAAATTATGCTCACATAAGACTTCCATCTGGAGAAATGAGATTAGTTATGACAAGATGTAGAGCAACTATCGGAACGGTAGGAAATACAGACCATGAAAACGTAAAACTTGGTAAAGCTGGAAAAACAAGACATTTAGGAATTCGTCCAACCGTTAGAGGTTCTGTTATGAACCCAGTAGATCACCCTCATGGTGGTGGTGAAGGTAGAGCTCCAGTAGGACACGCAGGACCAATGACACCTTGGGGTAAACCAGCTCTAGGATACAAGACGAGAAAGAAAAATAAACAATCGAACAAAATGATTGTTAAGAGAAGAAAATAAGGAGGGAAAATAAGATATGTCAAGATCAAGTAAAAAGACTCCATTTGTTGCTCCAGAACTATTAAAAAGAATTGAAGCAATGAACGAAACAGGAGCAAAAGAAGTATTAAAAACATGGTCAAGAGCTTCTACTATATACCCTCAAATGGTAGGACACACAATCGCTGTTCATGATGGTAGAAAACATGTGCCAGTTTATATTACAGAAGAAATGATAGGTCATAAATTAGGAGAATTCGCTCCAACAAGAACTTTTAAAGGTCATGCAGGAGAGAAAACAACCACAACAAAACAATAAAAAATAAAAATAAGGAGAACACCAAAAATATTTGAACACTAATTCACAAGGGGAGGGGACATTCCTTAAACCCGAGTGGAAGTGACAAAATAAAAAAGGTGTGTCCCCTGACAATTAAGGAGGAAAATAACGTGGAAAAAGAAGAAATGCAAGAAGTTATTATTCCAGAAGCCGCAGCAACTCTTAAATATGCTAGAATTTCAAGTAGAAAAGTAAAAATCGTCATCGATTTAATTAGAGGAAAAAGTGTAGACGAAGCATTAGCTATCGTAAAATTTACACCAAAGGCTGCCTCTGAAATAGTAGAAAAATTATTAAAATCAGCTATTGCAAACGCTGAAAACAATCATCATATGGCACATGAAAAACTATACGTTGCAGAAGTATATGCAAACCAAGGTCCAACTTTAAAAAGAATTAGACCAGCTGCAAAAGGTTCTGCTGTTAGAATTCGTAAAAGAACAAGCCATATTACAATCGTATTAAGAGAAAGAGATTAATAGAAAGGAGCTTATATACAATGGGACAAAAAATGGATCCTCATGGATTAAGAGTTGGTGTAATTAAAGACTGGGACTCAAAATGGTATGCAAACAAAAAAGAATTTGCAAACTACCTAGTAGAAGATCACAAAATTCGTGAGTATGTAAAGAAAAAATTATATATTAGCGGAATTTCAAGAATTGAAATTGAAAGAACTGCTAAATTTGTAAAAGTGAATGTTTACACAGCAAAACCAGGATTAGTCATTGGTAAAGGTGGAAACTTAGCAGAAACATTAAAAAATGAATTACAAAAAATGATAGGAAAAGAAGTAAATTTAAATATCGTTGAAGTAAAAGATGTAGATGTAAATGCACAATTAGTTGCAGAAAACATCGCAGGACAACTAGAAAGAAGAATTTCCTTCCGTAGAGCGATGAAACAATGTATGCAAAAAACAATGAAAGCAGGTGCTTTAGGAATTAAAACTGCAGTATCTGGAAGATTAGGTGGAGCAGACATGGCAAGAACTGAGTTCTATAAAGAAGGAACCATACCACTTCAAACTTTAAGAGCTGATATTGACTATGGATTTGCAGAAGCAGATACCACATATGGAAAAATCGGTGTCAAAGTTTGGATTTATAAAGGAGAAGTTCTTCCAACGAAAAAGAAAGTGGAAGGAGGAGACAAATAATGCCATTAATGCCAAAAAGAACCAAATATAGAAAACAACAAAAAGGTAGAAATAGAGGAAAAGCAACAAGAGGAAATTATGTATCAGATGGTGAATTTGGACTTCAAGCATTAGAAGCAGGTTTAATTACAACAAACCAAATTGAATCTGCCCGTGTTGCTATGACTCGTTATATTAAAAGAGGAGGAAAGGTTTGGATTAAAATCTTCCCAGATAAGCCAATAACAAAGAAACCAGCAGAAACTCGTATGGGTAAAGGAAAAGGAGCAGTAGAATATTGGGTAGCAGCCGTAAAACCAGGAAGAGTTATGTTTGAAATAGCAGGAGTACCTGAAGAAGCAGCAAGAGAAGCACTAAGACTTGCTGGAAATAAACTATCTGTTAAGTGTAAATTTGTTAAAAAAGAAACTGAAATAGGTGGTGAGAGTGATGAAGATTAATGAAATAAGAAAAATGTCTTCACCAGATCTAGAAAAAGAATTAGGAGAATTGAAATCGGAATTATTCAAACTAAGATTTAGTTTAGCAACAAATGGATTAGATAATCCTATGAAAATTAAAGAAGTGAAAAAAGACATTGCAAAAATTAATACTGTATTAACAGAAAGAAAATTAGAAGACAATAAATAAAGGAGAACATTAAAACAATTGGAACACTTAATCACAAGGGGAGGGGACATACCTTAGCCCAAGTGGAAGTGACCAAAAAGAAAGATGCGTCCCCTGACAAATAAGGAAAGAAAGGAGATTTAAGAATGGAAGAAAGAAATCTTCGTAAAACATTTACAGGCATTGTAAAATCAAATAAGATGGATAAAACTGTAGTAGTAGCCGTAGAGACGAACGAAAAACATAAAACTTACGGAAAAATTCAAAAGAAAACTTATACCTTAAAAGCACATGATGAAAACAATGAATGTGGAATTGGCGATAAGGTACAAGTCATGGAAACAAGACCTTTATCTAAAGATAAAAGATTTAGAGTGGTAAAAATAGTAGAAAAGGCTATTATTAAATAAAATTAAAAATAGGAGAACATTAGTAAAAGGAGGAAAAGCGAAAAATGGTACAACAACAATCCATATTAAAAGTAGCGGATAACACTGGTGCAAAAGAGATTATGTGCATCAGATGTTTAGGTGGATCTTATCGTAAATATGCTGGTGTTGGTGATGTCATTGTTGCTTCTGTTAAAACAGCAACACCTGGCGGAGTTGTTAAAAAAGGTGACGTTGTAAAAGCAGTAGTAGTAAGAACAAAGAAACCAATTCGAAGAGCAGATGGATCCTATGTAAGATTTGACGAAAATGCAGCAGTCATTATAAGAGAAGATAAAAACCCAAGAGGAACTCGTATTTTTGGCCCTGTTGCTAGAGAATTAAGAGATAAAGATTATATGAAAATTTTATCTTTAGCTCCAGAAGTACTTTAAAAGATAAGAAAAGATACAAATTGTAAATTAAAAATTCTTTCATAGAAGTCAAAATTCTAAAAAAGAGGTGAAAAAGAAAAATGAAAATAAAAAAAGGCGATAATGTCAAAGTTTTATCTGGAAATGATAAAGGGAAAACAGGAGAAGTACTAGAAGTAATACCAAAAACGCAGAAGATTATAGTAAAAGGTATCAATGTTAGAAAAAAACATGTAAAACCAAGAAAACAAGGTGAAGAAGGCGGTATTATACCAGTAGAATGTGCTATTCACGCAAGTAAAGTAAACGTAGTTTGCCCTAAATGTGGAAAGGCTACCAAAATTGGTTATCAAATAGAAAAAGATGAAAAAGTACGTGTTTGTAAAAAGTGCAACACCAAACTAAAATAAGAAGGACATTAAAACTACTTGAACACTTAATCACGAGGGGAGGGGACATACCTTAGCCCAAGTGAAAGTGACCAAGAGGTAAGATGTGTCCCCTGTCAAATGAAAGGAGGAAATACATAAATGATGGAAATATTAAAAGAACAATATCAAAAAGAAGTCATTCCAGCATTAATGAAAAAATTTAATTATAAATCAGTAATGGAAGTTCCAAAATTAGAAAAAATAGTAATTAATGTCGGATTAGGAGATATTAAAGACAATCCAAAATCATTAGAAAACGCTATCAATGATATTAAAATAATCACTGGTCAAACACCAATTATAACAAAAGCAAAGAAAGCAATTGCTGCTTTCAAAATTAGAGAAGGCGTTAACATGGGATGTAAAGTTACATTAAGACAAGGAAAAATGTATGATTTTGCTTATAAATTATTTAATGTAGCACTTCCAAGAGTAAGAGATTTTAGAGGAGTATCTAAAAATTCTTTTGATGGTAGAGGAAACTACTCTATGGGTGTAAAAGAACAATTAATCTTCCCTGAAATCGAATATGATAAAGTAGACAAAATTAGAGGTATGGATATTATATTTGTTACTACCGCTAAGACAGACGAAGAAGCAAGAGAATTATTAACATTATTAGGAATGCCATTTAAAAATTAAAATGAAATAGCAGGAGGATAAAAAACCATTTGAACATTCATTCATAAAGGTAGGAAAAATACCTTATCCCAAATGAGAGTGACCAAAAGGCAGTAGTTGTCCCCTGTCAAACTAGTGAAAGGAGAAAATAGCTAATGGCTAAGAAATCTTTAAAAGTAAAGCAAGCAAGAGAACAAAAATACAAAACAAGAGAATATAATCGATGCAAACTTTGTGGAAGACCACATGCTTATATTAGAAAATATGGAATTTGCCGTGTATGTTTTAGAGAATTAGCACATAAAGGTGAAATTCCTGGAGTAAAAAAAGCAAGTTGGTAGAATAAATGATAAAACAGGGAAAAAGGAGGGAAATATTGAATATGAATACAACAGACCCAATAGCAGATATGCTAACAAGAATTAGAAATGCCAATAGTTCAAAACATAAAACTGTTGATGTTCCATCTTCTAATATGAAAAAAGCAATTGCTAAAATTCTATTTGAAGAAGGATATATCAAAGCATTTGAAGAAATCAAAGATGAGGCACAGGGAATGATTAGAATTACCTTAAAATATGATGAAAAAGGTGCTAAAGTAATCGATGGAATAAAGAGAATTAGCAAACCAGGATTAAGGGTATATGCATCAAAGGACGAATTACCACAAGTATTAAATGGACTAGGAATAGCCTTAATTTCTACTTCAAAAGGAATTAAAACGGATAAAGAAGCAAGAAATGAAGGTTTAGGTGGAGAAGTACTAGCCTATGTGTGGTAGTAGAAAATCAATAGGGGAATTGGTAAAACATTTGAACATTAATTCACAAGGGTAGGGGATATACCTTAACCCAAAGTGAAAGTGACTAAGAGGTAAGATGTGTCCCCTGTCATTAGAAGAAAAGGAGGAAAACCAGTCATGTCAAGAATAGGAAATAAACCTATTACCGTACCAGAAGGAGTAGAAGTAAAACTAGATGGAACACATTTAACGGTAAAAGGACCTAAAGGAACATTAGAAAGAGAAATCCACAAAAACATGAGTGTTGCCATTGAAGGAAATGTAATTCATATTACAAGACCAGACGATGAAGCAGAAAATAAAAGTTTACATGGATTAACAAGAACTTTAATTGCCAACATGATAGAAGGTGTTCGTAATGAATATCAAAAAGAATTACAAATTGTTGGTGTTGGATATAGAGCACAAAAACAAGGAAAAAAATTAGTAATGAATTTAGGTTATTCTCATCCAGTAGAGATGGAAGAACCTGCAGGTATTACATTTGATGTTCCAAACCCAAATACCGTTATTGTAAAAGGAATTGATAAAGAAGCAGTTGGTCAAACAGCAGCAGTAGTAAGAACAAAGAGACCACCAGAAGTATATCATGGTAAAGGTATTAAATATGCAGATGAGCATATTAGAAGAAAAGAAGGTAAAGCAGGTAAGAAGTAGAAACAAATGAAAAGCGGCATCTTGCGTTGTCAAGCTGCATAAAAATTTTTTCGATATACAAACTCGTATTATCTCAAAAATTTTTATTTGCTTTCCTAGCAATATACCACTTTTGCTTTGTTTCATAATAACTTATAAAACAATCTAAATTACTAATGCTGTTACATTAGTAGAAAGGAGAAAACAATGATTACGAAAGTAAATCGTAAAGTAGAAAGAACAAGAAGACATATTAGGGTTCGTACAAAAATTAGTGGAACTGCAGAACGTCCAAGACTATGTGTTTATAGAAGTAATAAAAATCTTTTTGTTCAAGTCATTGATGATGTGAAAGGAACAACTCTTTGCCAAGCTTCTACATTAGATAAAGAAGTAAAAACAAAACATGCTAATAAAGAAGCAGCAAAAGAAGTAGGTACTTTAATCGCAAAAAGAGCCATAGAAAAAAATATTAAATCTGTTGTTTATGATAGAGGTGGATATATTTATCATGGCGTTGTAAAAGAATTAGCAGAAGCTGCAAGAGAAGCAGGATTAGAATTTTAAATAAAAAAGAAAAAATGAAGAATAAGGAGAACATTAAATTACTGACATTACTTATTCATAGTGGGGACATATCTTGTCCCTATGGAAGTGACGTAAAAGTAAAGATGTGTCCCCTTACCTTAAGAAAAAGGAGGGAAAAGACTGTGCACGAAGAAAATACACCAGAATTAAAAGAAAAGGTCGTTGCAATTAATCGAGTTGCAAAAGTTGTAAAAGGTGGTAGAACATTCCGTTTTAGTGCAGTTGTTGTTGTAGGAGACGAAGCAGGACACGTAGGTGTAGGAAACGGAAAAGCAGCAGAAGTTCCAGATGCTATCAAGAAAGCAATTCAAGAAGCAAAGAAGAACTTAATTGAAGTTCCAATTGTAGGAACTACCATACCACATGAATATATTGGAAAATTTGGTAGCGCAAACGTTATGCTAAAACCAGCAGCAGAAGGTACTGGAATCATAGCAGGAGGAAGCGTAAGACCAGTTATTGAACTTGCAGGATACAAAGACATCCGTACAAAAGTATTAGGAACCAATAACCCAAGAAACGTAGTATATGCTACCATGGAAGGTTTAAAGAAAATGCAAACCATTGAGCAAGTTGCAGCAAAAAGAGGAAAGAAAGTAGAAGAAATTTTATAATAAGGGAAAATCCCAACAAATAAAAAGAGGAGGTGTAATCCTAAAATGAAATTAGACGAATTAAAACCAGCACAAAAAACAGAAATAAAGAAAAGAGTTGGACGTGGAATCGGTTCTGGTCTAGGAAAAACATCAGGAAGAGGACATAAAGGACAAAAAGCAAGATCTGGTGGAGGAGTTAGACGTGGATTCGAAGGAGGTCAAACACCATTATATAGAAGATTACCAAAAAGAGGATTTACAAATATTCATGCAAAAAATTACACAGAAGTAACTTTAACAATGCTTAACAAATCAAGCAAAGACGAAGTAACTGCTGAGAGCTTAATTGCAGATGGAATTATATCTAAAGCAAACGATGGTATTGTTGTAATCGCAACTGGTACATTAGAAAAGAAATTAACTGTTAAAGCTGTTCGATTCACTAAAGGAGCGAAAGAAAAAATAGAAGCTTTAGGTGGAAAGACAGAGGTGATTTAATTGTTTCAAACAATCAAAAATGCGTTAAAAACGCCAGATGTTAGAAAAAGATTATTATATACCCTAATTTTAATTATCGTATTTCGATTAGGTTGTTATATTACCGTTCCAGGAGTCAATAATTTCCGACTTGCAGAAGCATTTAGCGGGCAAGGAATGGCATCTTTAATAGATTTAATCTCAGGAGGAGCTTTTTCTCGTTTATCTATTTTTGCTATGTCTATCAGCCCATACATTACTGCTTCCATTGTAATTCAATTATTAGCTATGGTAATTCCTGCCTTAGAAAGACTAACCAAAGAAGGTGGAGAAGAAGGTAGAGAGAAAATCAACCGTTATACAAAACTATTAACCATTGTCCTTGCCTTAATTGAAGGATTAGGTATCTATTTATCTTATCGTTCTTCTGGAATTTTCATGGATGCAAGCTTCTTAACAGGAGCAACCGTGGTAATTTCTTTAATGGCAGGAACAGCACTTCTAATGTGGCTTGGAGACCAAATTACCAATAAAGGAATTGGAAATGGAATTTCTATGATTATCTTTGTAGGTATTATTGCAGGTCTTCCAGGAGGAGTAACCACCATTTGGAATTTAATCTTTGGAACAGGAATATTCTCTACAACAGGACTACTAATTGGCTTAGGCATTATCATAGGAGCCATTATCTTAGTTGCAGGAGTTGTCTTTGTACAACAAGCAGAACGTAGAGTTCCCGTACAATATTCAAAAAGAGTAGTAGGAAGAAAAATGGTAGGAGCACAAAATACAAACATTCCATTAAAACTTGCTATGGCAGGTGTAATGCCGGTTATTTTTGCTTCCTCCTTTATGACATTTCCAGCTATGATTATTCAAATGTTTATACCAAATATCGCATCGCAAACAGGGTTCTGGAGTGTCATTTATAAATTCTCTATTGCAACATCAACATCAAATGTTCCAGTAGGATACTCCATTGCAAATGCAATCGTATACTTACTACTAATTTTAGGTTTTACCTATTTTTATACTTATGCTACCTTCAATCCAGCAGAAGTATCAAACAATATTAAGAAAAATGGTGGATTTATACCAGGAATTAGAGCAGGAAAGCCAACAACAGACTACCTAAGTTCTATTATCTCAAAAATTACACTATTTGGAGGTTTATTCTTAGCCGTTATTGCAATCATTCCAATGTTACTAAGATTTACCAACCTAAATATTGCCTTTGGTGGAACCTCTATCTTAATCGTAGTAGGTGTTGCCTTAGAAACAGTACAACAACTAGAATCTCAACTTGTCATGAGACATTACAAAGGATTCTTAGAATAAACTGTTTTTGGGGACGGAGGAAAAAAACAGGTATTATTTGAAGGCTTAATTATATTAAGCAGAGAAAAAATTATATATAATAAAAAATGGATGCAAAGTAAAGCATCTATTTTTTTATAAAAAAATAGTATACTTATGTGGCAAAAAATGGTATAATAGTAAAGTAAAAGCAAAAGAGAAGGGAGTAAGCAACAAATGTATATTGTTATGCTAGGAAAACCAGGTTCAGGAAAAGGAACCGTAGGAAAAATGTTATCGGAATCTTTAGGAATTACACATTTATCCAGTGGAGAATTATTTCGAAGTTATATCAAAAAAGCAGGAGAAATAGGAAAGCAAATTGATTCTTATGTATCAAAAGGAAATTTAGTACCAGATGATTTAGCAATAAAATTGGTAGAACAAAGATTGCAAGAACCAGATTGTAAAAATGGTGTCATTTTAGATGGCTTCCCAAGAACCATCGTGCAAGCAGAAGCATTTGATACTTTTTTAAAGAAACAAGGAAAGAAAATAGACATAGCAGTAGAATTAGAATTATCGGATGAAGATATTATAGATAGAATTGTAAAAAGAAGAGTATGCTCAAACATAAATTGTAGAGAAGTCTATAATTTAGAATTTAAAAAGCCAAAACAAGAAGGAATCTGTGATATTTGCCACAGTCAATTAGTACAAAGAGAAGATGACAACATAGAAACAGTAAAACAAAGACTAAAAACTTATCACGAAACATCTGCCAAATTAGTCGATTATTATAAAGCACAAGACTTATTATATGCCGTAAAACTAAATTTACACTCAGGTAAAACCTCAGAAGACGTAGCAAAAGAAATAAAAAAATGTCTCTTTGGGGACGTTTCCTAAAGAGACATTTTTTATTAATTATATTTAAAATGTCTCATTGTAAAACGTCCCTAATGCGACATTTTACAGGAAAGGAAGAGAAAATGGTAACAATTAAATCAAAACAAGAAATAGAAAAAATGAGAGAAGCATGTAAAATAGCAGCTTTAGTGCAAAAAGCAGTAGAAGAAGCAATTAAGCCAGGAGTGTCTACTTGGGAATTAGATAAAATTGCAGAAAATACCATGCGAAAGTATGGTGCTATTCCTGCGGAAAAAGGTTATCCAAGTGGGGTAAAGGGAGTGCCAGA
Organism: uncultured Clostridia bacterium; assembly: GCA_947626735.1. Taxonomy (GTDB): domain Bacteria; phylum Bacillota; class Clostridia; order TANB77; family CAG-508; genus UMGS1663. Next base: position 39,094 of record CANQTK010000003.1, on the reverse strand, counting down.
TTTTCCAGGCTCCATTTGTGCTTCTGTCAATGATGAAGTGATTCACGGAATTCCTTCTAAAAGAGTTATTTTAAAAGAAGGAGATATTATCAGTATTGATTTAGTTGCTTATAAAGATGGTTTTAATGGAGACTGTGCGAGAACCTATGCAGTGGGAAATATCGATAAGGAATCACAAAAGTTAATAGAAGTAACAAAACAAGCTTTTTTTGAAGGAATAAAATATGCTAAAAAAGACAATCGTATTGGCGATGTTTCTCATGCGATTGGAGAATTTGTAGAAAAAAATGGCTTCAATGTAGTAAAAGAATTTCAAGGCCATGGGATAGGAAGACAAATGCATGAAGATCCAGGCATACCAAACTATGGAAAAGCAGGAAGAGGCATTCGCTTAGAACCAGGCATGACACTTGCCATAGAACCTATGGTAATGGCAGGACGTGATACTATTTTAGAATTAGAAGATGGATGGACCATTGTCACCGAAGATGAAAAAAGAGCGGCTCATTATGAAAATACAATTTTAATTACAGAAAATGAGCCAGAAATCTTGACAAAAATATAAAGTTGTTATATACTATAATAGTTATTGTGGGTACAATTGCAGAATTGTACCTCAAAAACGTGTAAAACCATAGAAAAATGGAGGAAAACATGGCCAAGGAAGATGTAATTGAAGTAGAGGGTACGGTAGTAGAAACATTACCAAATACCAACTTTAAAGTAGAATTGGAAAATGGACATCAAATATTAGCTCATATTTCTGGAAAATTAAGAATGAATTATATCAAAATTTTACCAGGAGACAAAGTAAAAGTAGAGCTTTCTCCTTATGACTTAACCAGAGGTCGTATCACATGGAGAGCAAAATAAAAGTAAAAATTATATACTACGGTTTTATTGTGAGGTGCGACGTGAGATGTGTAAATTTCATTTAGCCTGTTATCTTATACATCTGACCTCACACATCATAATGTAGTACATAAAAATAAGATCAAAAATTACAGGGGGTGTGTTTAAAAATGAAAGTAAGACCATCAGTAAAGAAAATTTGCGAAAAATGCAAAATTATTAAAAGAAAAGGTGTTATTAGAGTTATTTGTGAAAACCCAAAACACAAACAAAGACAAGGTTAATTACATACCAAAATAACGATATTAACACAAGTTTGGAGCGGCTGTGTTTCAAAAAGAAACAATCAATCAAATTTGTGTTTATATACATGTCTATGAAAAATAGAAAGACCAGATCCTTTATCTCTGGTGCATTTCACCTTTCCACTTTTCATAAACAAACAATACAAACAAATCTAAAAATAAAATTCGGAGGTGCTAAAAAAATATGGCTCGTATAGCAGGAGTAGATTTACCTAGAGAAAAGAGAATTGAAATAGGACTTACTTATATTTATGGTATTGGACTATCCACTTCTCAAAAAGTATTAAAAGAAGCTGGAATCAACCCAGATACAAGAGTAAAAGACTTAACAGCAGACCAAGAACAAGCAATTAGAAAAGCAATGGAAGGAATTACCGTAGAAGGTGATTTAAGAAGAGAAGTTGCATTAAACATTAAAAGACTTACTGAAATTGGTTGTTATAGAGGGTTAAGACATAGAAGAGGTCTTCCTGTAAGAGGACAAAGAACAAAAACAAATGCTCGTACAAGAAAAGGACCAAGAAAATTAGTAAGTAAAAGCAAAAAATAATAAATAGTTAAGGAGGAAAGTTAAATGGCAAAGCCAGTAACAAAAAGAACTACAACTAGAAGAAGAGATAGAAAAAACATCGAAAAAGGCATGGCACATATTCACTCTAGTTTCAATAATACAATCGTTACTATTACAGACGTTCAAGGAAATGCGCTTTCTTGGGCAAGTGCTGGAGAACTTGGATTCAAAGGTTCTAGAAAAAGCACACCATTTGCAGCAGGAGAAGCTGCAGAAACAGCTGCCAAAGCAGCTATGGAACATGGTTTAAAATCAGTAGAAGTATATGTAAAAGGACCTGGTTCAGGACGTGAAGCAGCAATCCGTTCATTACAAGCAGCTGGTTTAGAAATTAGTAGCATCAAAGATGTTACTCCAATTCCACACAACGGTTGTAGACCACCAAAAAGAAGAAGAGTTTAAAATAGAAAGAGGAGAGCATTTTAAAATCTGACATAAACCATTCATAAGTGTGGGACATATCTTGTCCCTAGTGGTAATGACAGAAAGAAAAAAATGTGTCCCCTACAATAAAAAAAGGAGGAAAATAATAAAATGGCAAGATATAAAGACGAACAATGCCGTATTTGCCGTAGAGAAGGACAAAAGTTATTCTTAAAAGGTTCCAGATGTTATACAGACAAGTGCAGTATTTCAAGAAGAAATTATGCACCAGGACAAAATGGACAAAAAAAGAAGAAACTTTCTGAATATGGTACACAATTAAGAGAAAAACAAAAAACAAAAGCATTTTATGGAGTAAGTGAAAAACAATTTAGAAGATATTTTGATATGGCTTCTAAAACAAAAGGTAAAACTGGTGAAGTTTTACTACAAATTCTAGAAAGCAGATTAGATAACGTAGTGTATAGATTAGGTTATGGAAGCTCAAGAGCACAAGCAAGAATGATGATAACACATGGAGCTTTTGAAGTAAATGGACAAAAAGTAGATATCCCATCTTACTTAGTAAAAGCAGGAGATGTTATTTCCGTAAGAGAAATCAGAAAAGACAACGGTGCAATTAAGTTTAATGTAGAAGAAAACGGAGCAAGACCTGTTCCAGAATGGTTAGAAAAAGATATAGAAAAATTAAGTGGTAAAGTTGTAAGATTAGCATCAAGAGAAGATGTTGATTTACCAGTAGAAGAACATTTAATAGTAGAGCTTTACTCTAAATAATAAATAGAAGTTACGCAGTTAGAAATTTAGATACCTATAAAGTAAAATAGAAAAGGTGAAGTAGAGTATAAAAGAGTAAAATTAAAAGATAAATTCTAAACTCTAACTTCTAAAAATAGGAGGTAAAAATGATAGAATTTGAAAGGCCAAATATTAAATGCTTAGAAATAGATAATGAAACAAACTATGCAAAATTTGTTTGCGAACCATTAGAACGTGGTTATGGAGTAACAATAGGAAATTCTTTAAGAAGAATTTTGTTATCTTCTTTACCAGGTGCAGCAATTACAAGTGTAAAAATAGAAGGAGTGGTACATGAATTTTCTACAATTCCTAATGTGGTAGAAGATGTACCAGAAATTATTGTCAACCTAAAAATGGTTAGACTAAAACTTCATGAAAATGAAGAAAAAATCATCCGTATCGACGTAAAAGGCGAAGGAGAAGTAAAAGCGGGAGATATTATTACCGATAGTTCAGTAGAGGTATTAAATCCAGATTTACATATTGCTACTTTATCTGAAGGAGCACATCTTCAAATGGAAATGACAGTAGATATGGGTAGAGGCTATAACTCAGCAGAAAAAAACAAAAAAGAGAATCAACCTTTAAGTGTATTACCAATAGATTCTATTTATACACCTGTAAAAAAAGTAAATTATACTGTAGAAAATACAAGGGTTGGACAAAATATAGACTATGACAAACTAACCATTGAATTATGGACAGATGGTAGTTTAGCACCATATGAAGCATTAAGTTTAGCAGCTAAAGTAATGACAAGTCATTTAGAACTATTCATTGATCTATCAGAAACAGCTAAAAATACGCAAGTGATGATAGAAAAAGAAGAAAACAAGAAAGAAAAAGTGTTAGAAATGTCAATTGAAGATTTAGAATTATCAGTAAGATCCTTCAATTGCTTAAAAAGAGCTGGAATTTCAACAGTAGAAGATATTACGAATATGACAGAAGCAGAAATGATGAAAGTAAGAAACTTAGGTAAAAAATCATTAGATGAAGTAACCTTTAAATTACATTCATTAGGACTAGATTTTGCCAAAGAAGAAGAATAAAAAATAATGAATAAAAAAATAAGGAGAACGCCTAAAAATTAACATCACTTATGAATAAGTAGAAAACAGATTTTGCCTTAGAGTAAGTGACTTAAAAAACGTGTTCTCTTACCGAGGAAAAGGAGGGAAACAAAGTGGCAATTAATAGAAAATTAGGTAGAACAACAGATATCCGTAAAGCAATGCTAAAAAGTGGATTAACTGACTTAATTTTACATGAAAAAATTGAAACCACAGAAGCAAGAGCCAAAGAATTAAAAGCAATGGCTGATAGCATTATTTCCTTAGCCATAAAAGAAAAAGACAACTTTGAAACAGTAGATGTAAAAGTTGTAAAAGTAAAATTAGATAGCAAAGGAAATAAAGAAACAGAATTAGTAAAAAGCAAAAACGGAAAAGAATATCTAAGAGTTGTAAAAGAAGAAAAAACAGAAAAAAGACAAAAAGATATGCCAACTAGATTAAATGCAAGAAGAAAAATGATGAGAATGTTAAATAAAGTAAAAGACGAAAAAGGAAATAATATTGATTTACCTGCAAAACTATTCAATGAAATTGCTCCAAAATACGAAGGACGTGTAGGAGGATATACACGTATTGTAAAAGTAGGGCAAAGAAGAGGAGATGCAGCAGAAGTTGTTATTTTACAATTAGTTTAATTAAAATGAAAGTAAGAAGCCTGTTAAAAAACAAGGCTTTTTATTTTTTGGTAAGAATTTCTTAAAAATTTCATTTGATAAAAATGGAAAGCTTTTTTATAAAAACAAACAAAAATTTGCAAAAACATATTGACAAAACAAAAATTCGTATATATAATACTCTTAAACAAACAATATTTCGTAAAAAAGGAGATTTTTATGATTAGTACCATACAAATAAAAAATATAGGAATTATTGATGATTTAAGTATTAATTTAGAAAATGGTTTTAATGCCTTAACAGGAGAAACAGGTGCAGGGAAAACCTTAATTATAGACTCTTTGGGTATTCTTTGTGGAAATCGTTTTTCCAAAGAAATGATTCGCAAAGGAGAAAACTATTCGTATGTGGAAGCATGCCTTTATTTACCAGAAAATGAAAATGCAATCGATGGCAATGTTATTGTATCAAGAGAAATTTATAGTAATGGTAGAAATACTTGTAAAATTAATGGAAGATTAGTAACCGTCAATGAATTAAAAGATTTCATGAAACAGGTTATTGATATTCATGGACAAAATGAAAATCAAACTTTATTAGATAGTGCTTCACATATTGACTATCTAGATAACTTTATAGGAGAAAAAGTGAAAAAAATAAAGCAAGAATATTACCTATTATATCAAAAAAATGCAAAACTTCAAAAAGAATTAACAGAAAACTATGGAGACGAAAAAGAAAAACAAAGAAGACTAGACTTATTACAATACCAAATAAAAGAAATTCAAATGGCTCATTTACAATTAGGAGAAGAAGAAATATTAGAAGAACAGAGAAAAATAATGCTTCATGCAGAAAAAATAGAAAGTAGTTTAAAAACAGCCGATACGGTTTTAAATGAAAATGCAATAGATAGTATTAGTGAAGCAATAAAAGCATTAGAAAAAATAGAAGACATTGATAAAACTTATCAAGAAAAATTAGCAGAATTAAAAAATATTTATTATGAAGTACAAGAAGTGGCAAGAGATATTAATAGCTTAAAAGGAAATACGGAATTTGAAGAAGAAGAACAAAACAATATCGAAAACAGGTTAGATTTACTTTGTTCTCTAAAAAGAAAGTATGGTAATAATATAGAAGAAATTTTAGCGTATCAAAAAGAAATGCAATTACAAGTAGAGCAAATAGAAAATAGGGAAGAAGAGAATAAAAAAAGAAGGCAAGAGCAACAAGAAATACAAGAAAAAATGAAAGAATTAGCAGAGAAAATGACGACTTTAAGAAAAACAGAAGCTGAGAAATTGAGCAAACTAATTAATCAGGAATTAGATGAATTAGAAATGAAACAGGCCAAATGCCATATGCTTGTGAAACAAAGAGAAGAATTTAATAAAAATGGCTTAGATGTCGTAGAAATTTATATTACAACTAATATAGGAGAAGAGGAAAAGCCATTAAATAAAATAGCCTCTGGTGGTGAAATGTCAAGAATAATGCTTGCCATCAAATCCGTTTTAAGTGAGGTAGATAAAATTCCTGTGCTTATTTTTGATGAAATTGATACAGGAATTAGTGGACATGTTGCTAAAGCATTTAGTCAAAAAATGAGAAAAATAGCGCAAAATCATCAAATTTTATGTGTCACCCATTTGGCTAACATTGCAGCACAAGCAGAACATAATTTTTATATTAGTAAAGTAGTAGAAGAAAATAAAACAAGAACAAAGGTAGAAAAACTAGATGAAGAAAGAACTGTTCAAGAAATTGCAAGAATTGCCAGTGGAGAAGTAAACCATCTTTCTATCGAACATGCAAAACAATTAAGAAAGGTAAGTTAAAATAGAAATGGAATTTTATGTAAAAAAACTTGAAAAAAGAAGAAAATAATGGTATAATAAAAAAAGTAACTGTCAATAAATACTTTCTACAATTAGAAAGTATGCACAAAAGGAGGTAACATGTCAAAAGAGGGAAATCGGTTTTCAAAATTTTTTATCTTCCTATCAATTATGATACTAGCATTTTCAAGTTTGCAAGTAGAGGCACAAGAAAGTGCAGTAATAAGAGAAGAAGAAGTTTTGGAAACAGATAAAGAACTTGGAGAATATTTTTTAGATTCAGTACCAGCTATAGAGTATACAGAAGACGAAGTACAACTTCTTGCTACACTCATCTATGCTGAGGCTGGAATCTGCGATAACATGGAAAAATACCGTGTGGGAAATGTGGTATTGAATCGTGTAGAAGATCCTACTACAGAATTTAAAAATACAGTAAAAGATGTCATCTATCAAGAAGGACAATTTACTTCTGTAGGAAGTTCAAACTGGAAGCATGGTCCAACGGAAGAAGAAATGGCAATTGCAAAAAATCTGTTAGAAGGTATGCGCGTATTTCCAAGTTATATCGTATGGTTTGCAAAACAATCACCTTATGGCACATTATACTACACATCAAATTGGCATGAATTTTCCGGTTGGGAAGAAGAAATAAAAACCAACGAGGAAGAAAACCTAAATGTAGAAGAAGAGGAACCAAAGAAGGAGGTTCCTCTTATTCTATTTTCCTATAAAAAAATAATAGAAGAAAGAATCAAAAAAGCAACTAAAAAAACATACACAGAGTCATTCTAAATTGCAATTTTATGTAAAATATGGTATAATAAAAGAAGTAACTGGTAAAAAAGTATAAATACCATAAATATGGTTTAGAAAAGGAGAAAAAATGAATACAAAAGACAAAAGAGCAAAAGCAAGAAGAATCAGAAAAGAAAAGGAAATGACAGCTTATGTAATATACTTTTCTGAGAGAGTGTTAGTATTCAGTACTATCCTACTAACATTAACTATTTTTTGGATGACACAGTTTAACGAAAGTTACATTCGGAAATTAGAGGACATCAATCATATTAATTTGCAAAAAGAAGTTTCTACAGAGCGAATTTCTGTAAAAGAGCATTTTGCAAGGTATATTGCCAGTCTTCCTATTCCCCAAATGCCTGAAATAGCATCCAAAGAAACAGTGGAAACACTGCAAACAAGTGCTACACAGATGGTAGTAACGACTAATACGACTAATACGAATGAGTTGGCAAAAAGAGTAGCAGGTATGACTCCTACCATCCGGACCTTAAATACCTCTTCGTACTGTTCTTGCGAATACTGTTGTGGGAAAACAGATGGCATTACAGCATCGGGAGAAAAAGTACAAGCATGGTATACTGTTGCAGCAGGGAAAGAATATAAAATAGGTACTATTATTTACATTCCTGCTTTAGCAGATAAGCCAAATGGTGGATGGTTCATTGTCCAGGACAGAGGAGGGGCAATTAAAAATGGAAAACTAGACATTTATCTTAGTACGCATGAAGAAGCTCTGCAGTATGGTAGGCAAATGTTAGAATGTTACATCTACGAATTTTAAAAAACAAGGAGAAAGCAAATGCAATTTCCTTGTTTTCTCCTTTTAATGAAGGAAAATTTTATTTTCTTTCGTTAGCAAGTTTTTATGCAAAATCAAGGAATACCGTTTACTTTTTTTCAAAAATACTATATAATAAAAAAGTAAAAAATTAGAAAAGAAAAGGTAGGAAAAAATATGGAAAACCAAACTCAAAATCAAAATCAAGAACCAGAAGTAGATATGAATCAATTAATGCAAATTAGAAGAGATAAATTAGAAAAACTAAAACAAGAAGGAAAAGACCCATTTACGATTACCAAATTTAATCGTACTCATACCAGCAAACAAGTCATAGAAAATTACGATGAATTAGAAGGAAAAGACGTCACCGTAGCAGGAAGAATAATGGGAAAAAGAATTATGGGAAAAGCCTCTTTTTGCCATATTCAAGATGGAGATGGAAAAATTCAAAGTTACGTTAGTATTAATGAACTAGGAGAAGAAAGTTACAAACAATTTAAGGAAGACGATATAGGAGATATTATTGGCATTACTGGTTTTGTCTTTAAAACCAAAACAGGGGAAATTTCGATTCATGCTAAAGAAGTTACTTTACTTTCCAAATCTTTACGACCACTTCCAGAAAAATACCATGGTTTAAAAGATACCGACTTACGTTATCGCCAAAGATATGTAGATTTAATTGTAAATCCAGAAGTAAAAGATACTTTCATAAAAAGAGTACAAATTTTACAAGAAATTAAAAACATTTTAAATGAAAAAGGCTACTTAGAAGTAGAAACTCCAATTTTAAATACCATTGCAGGTGGAGCAGCAGCAAGACCATTTATTACGCACCACAACACCTTAGATATGGATATGTATTTAAGAATTGCTAATGAATTGTATTTGAAAAGATTAATTGTCGGCGGATTTGATAAAGTATACGAAATGGGTAGAATGTTTCGTAACGAAGGAATGGATATTAAACACAATCCTGAATTTACCAACATTGAGTTATATTCTGCTTACGAAGATTATAACGACATGATGGATATTACCGAAGAAATCATTTCAAAGGTAGCCCTAAAGGTATTAGGAACCACAAAAATAACTTACCAAGGAACGGAAATTGACTTAACACCATCATGGAAAAGAATTTCTATGATAGACAGCATTAAAGAAGTAACGGGAGTAGACTTTAACCAAATTGAAACAGACGAAGAAGCAAAAAAAGCAGCAGAAAGTCTACATGTAGAACTAGATGAATTAAAATTAACAAGAGGGGAAATAATAAACCAAGTATTTGAAGCAAAAGTAGAAGAAACCTTAATTCAACCAACCTTTATTTATGATTACCCAGTAGAAGTTTCTCCATTAACCAAGAGAAAACCATCCGATCCTCGTTTAACAGAACGTTTTGAGGTATTTATTGGAACTAGAGAATATGGAAATGCTTATTCAGAATTAAATGACCCAATCGATCAATATGAAAGATTCAAAAAACAAGTAGAAGCAAGAAATGCAGGAGACGAAGAAGCAAACATGATGGACGAAGACTTTGTTAATGCACTAGAATATGGAATGCCTCCAACAGGAGGATTAGGAATAGGAGTAGACCGTTTAGTTATGCTTTTAACAGACTCTGCATCAATAAGAGATGTCTTATTATTCCCAACAATGAAACCATTAAACTAGTTTAATAAAAGGAAAGTTTAATGAAAGAAAAAATATAAACGAAGAAAAAGATAAAAGGTACATAGGAAAAGGATATATATATGAGTAAAATAGAGGAAATAATTTTTGAATTATATCATAACGAAAATATTAGTATCGGGGTTCATGGAACAGGAATGATACCAGACAACGAACAGAAGCAAGCTAAGGCTATGTGTAACGAAGGAATCATGTGTAGATATGGCGATATAAGACGTACCGTTGCATTACAAGATAGGGGAAAGATTCATGCTCATGGTAATATAAGCTTAGAAAGCCTAATGAATTATACCTATAAAAAACACCAAAAAGGATATGTAAATGAAATCATACAAGAAGATAAATTAGTAGAGTATACTCCCAAAGAAATAGATTTAGAACAATGTTCCTTTGTAATAGGTATTCCAAAAGAAATGCAAACAATAGATGAAGAGATTTTCTTAGGACAAAGAGCAAAGTTTAATATGGAATATGCCAGAGACCAAGAAGATTTAAGAATTGGAAGGTATAAAGGCTTAGAAGGTAGACGAATTAATCCCCAATATGTCATAGGATATTATATGAATGGAGATATTAGTACATTTCAATATAGTAATCAATTTTACGGTTTTAAAAAGGTAGATAAAGAAAGTGAGTTACCAGAATTAGATTTAGAAAAAATACAGAGGGTAAATGAAGAAATAAAACAGAAAAATGAGGAAAAGATAAAAAAATCAACACAAGAACTTGGAAAAGAAACAATTGAGGAACAAAAAAATACAAAAGAAAAAAGAAAAATTTTTCATCTTTTTGACTTGATGAAAAGAAACGTTAGAACAAACCAAAGCCAAATAAAGGAAGTGTAGAAAAATGAATAGCATTGATACAATTTATTCAAAAGCATTTAGTGAAGTATTACAAATACTAAAATATATTTCAAAAGAAGATTATGAGAAAATTCCTTTAGAAGTAATTGAGTTGATGGAAGATAACAGTTGTAAAGATTATACAATAGAATATAATCCCAATCAATCTTTAACAGAGCAAAACTTTTCAAAGGAAGCAAAAACAATTATTGCAATATTCTTTAGAGATTATTGGGCTACAGAAAAACAAAAAGAAAAAATTTTAGCAAAAGAAAAATATGATGATTATCTAGAGGAAATAGAAAAACAAAAAGAATTTGATATCAATGTTTTTAAAAACAAATCAAACAAAAATAGAGAAGAAAAACAACAAGAAAATAATCAATTAATTGTATGGGAAGAAAAAAATAATATTTTAAGAAAAATTTTTTTAAAAATAAAAGAAATCTTCCAGCAAAAAACAAAAAAATGAAAAAAGAGGTAAAATTATGTTTCAATTTGGAATGGATAGAAAAATATTATATATCATTATGGCAGTTTTAGTAGTCATGTCATTAGGAAGATATTTAAACGATACCAATGCATTACTTAATTTAGTATTAACGCTACCTGCAGTTTTAATTGCGATTACTTTCCATGAATATGCACATGCTTTTGCAGCAGATAAATTAGGAGACGATACCCCAAGAAGACAAGGAAGACTAAGTTTAAATCCACTTTCTCATTTAGACCCAATTGGTTCTATTATGTTAGTATTTGCAGGGTTCGGTTGGGGAAAACCAGTAGAAATTAATCCTAGAAACTTTCATCGAACCATTAGTATGTCAGCAGGGGAAGCCATTGTCTCTATTGCAGGACCGGCTATGAACTTTATTTTAGCAATTTTATTTTCAATTTTATTTTTTGTAATAGCAAAGTTTGCACCAGCATTTGCTATGACACAATTAGGCTCTATTATCATGAGTTTAATTCAAATTACCATTATTATTAATGTAGGTTTAGGTGTTTTTAATTTAATTCCACTTCCACCATTAGATGGTTCGAAAGTATTAAATCATTTTTTGCCATATAACGCAAAAGAATGGTTTGCAAGATATTCTCAAGTATTTTATATTGCTTTTGTTATATTATGGATTAGTGGAATTGCAGGAAGTATCATTTCACCTATTATTAATTTAGTATACCAAGGGATTATAAGGCTAGTTGCCATCTTATTTGGAATTTTTTAACCTCTATGATTAAGTTTTTACAGAAGGAAGGAAAAAATGAAAGATATATATATATTAGGAATTGAATCAAGTTGTGACGAAACATCTGTAGCAGTTGTCAAAAATGGAAGAGAAGTGTTATCTAATGTCATTAGTTCACAAGTTCCAATTCATGAAAAATTTGGAGGGGTAGTACCAGAAATCGCTTCTCGTAATCATGTAGAAGCGATTTCTAATGTAACGAAAAAAGCCTTAGAAGAAGCAAACATGAAATTAGAGCAAATGAATGCTATTAGTTGCACTTATGGACCAGGGTTAGTAGGGGCGCTTTTAGTTGGAGTATCGTATGCTAAAGCTTTAAGCTATGCAAGCAATATTCCACTGGTTGCAACAAACCACATTGAAGGACATATTGCAGCAAATTATCTTACACATAAAGATTTAAAACCACCATTTTTATGTCTCATTATTTCAGGTGGACATACCTATTTGGTGCATGTGAAAGACTATAAAGAGTTTGAAATATTAGGAAAAACAAGAGATGATGCTATTGGAGAAGCATTTGATAAAGTAGCAAGAGTCATTGGTTTAGGTTACCCTGGTGGACCAAAAATAGATAAGCTTGCAAAAGACGGGACACCAAATATAAAACTTCCACAAACCTATTTTGAAAACTTAGACTTTAGCTTTAGTGGAATAAAAACAGCAGTAATCAATTTACACCATAAAACACCAGATATAAACAAAGCAGACTTAGCAGCAAGCTTTGAAAAAGCAGTAACTGATGTCATCGTAAATAATGCACGAAAAGCAGCAGAAAGCCTTAAAATAAATACCATTGCATTGGCAGGAGGAGTTTCCGCTAATCGTTATATTAGAAGTCGATTTTTAGAATTAGAACAAACACATCAAATGAAAATCTATTATCCAGACCCTGTCTTATGCACAGATAACGCTGCTATGATAGCATCGGCAGGTTACTATAACTTTATCAATGGTATTACTGCTAATTTAGAATTAAATGCCATTCCAAATTTAAAAATAAGTGAAAATTAAAAAATATACTTTTTAGGAAAAATAAAAATTAGATAAAAAACGGAGAAAAAACATGGCAATCTATATTATAGGAGATTTACATTTGTCTTTTGCAGAAGATAAACCAATGGATATCTTTGGACCAAACTGGGAAGGACATACTAATAAAATAAAAGAAGATTGGTTACAAAAGGTAAGAGAGGAAGATACCGTTATTCTTGCTGGCGATTTTTCGTGGGCTACCTATTTAGAAGAAGCGCAAAAAGATTTTGAGTTCCTAAATACTTTACCGGGAAGAAAAATTTTATTAAAAGGAAACCATGATTATTGGTGGACAACAGTAACCGCCATGAAACGTTTTTTAGAAGAAAATAAAATAAAAAATGTAGATTTTTTATTTAACAATAGTTTTGAAATTGAAGATAAAATCTTTGTAGGAACTAGAGGATGGACATTTACAGATTCAGAAAATAGTCAAAAAATGATAGCAAGAGAAGTTGCTCGTTTAGAACTATCTATCAAAAGTGGCATAGAACAATATGGAAAAGAGAAAGAAATTATTGCTATTATGCATTATCCTCCATTATCTAGTTCTTGCATGAAAAATGAATATATCTATGATTCTAAATTTTTAGAGATATTAAAACAATATCATGTTACAACTTGTTACTATGGGCATTTACATGGTACTTCACATAAAGATGCCATAGAAGGAAAAATAGAAGGCATCCATTTCAAATTAATTAGTAGTGATTATTTAGACTTTAAATTAGATAAAATTTGTTGACAAAGTAAGACAAATATGTTAAAATATTAACTTGTAAGCCGCCTGAGTCGGGCCTAAAATGCTAACAAATTTGTTAGCTGCCTAGTATTTTATGCTTAGCGAGTATTGCAAATAAGAGGAGGTGTACGATATGTACGCAATCATTGAAAGCTGTGGAAAACAATACAAAGTAGCAGAAGGAGACGTAGTATTTTTTGAAAAATTAGAGGTAGAAGAAGGTAAAAAAGTTACCTTTGATAACGTTGTTCTAGTATCTGATGACAAAAAAGTAGAAGTTGGTGCTCCTTATGTAAAAGGTGTTAAAGTAGAAGGTAAAGTTCTAGAACACGGTAAGGGAAAGAAAATTATCGTTTACAAATACAAAGCAAAGAAAAACTACAGAAGAACACAAGGACATAGACAACCATTTACCAAAGTAGAAATTACCAAAATCGTAGCAGCAAAAGCTACTACAAAAGTAGAAGAAACAGCTTCTGAAGAAAAAGTAGAAAAGAAAGCAGCAACGAAAACAACAGCAGCAAAAACTACTGCAACGAAAACGACGACTGCTAAAAAAGCAACTACAACCAAAGCAACCGCAACAAAAGCAACAGCTGCAAAAACAACGACTAAAAAAGCAACTACTGCAAAAACAGAAAAAGTAGAAGCTTAAGAAATAAAAGAGAACAAGTAACCGATAAGAAGGGAGTGAAAAAACATGGCTCATAAAAAAGGTCAAGGTAGTGTTAAGAACGGTAGAGATAGTGAATCAAAACGTCTTGGACTAAAAAGAGCAGATGGTCAATTTGTACTTGCTGGAAATATTCTAGTGAGACAAAGAGGAACCAAATTCCATCCAGGAACAAACGTAGGAATCGGAAGCGATGATACCTTATTTGCTCTAGTAAATGGAAATGTAAAATTCGAAAGACTTGGCAAAGATAAGAAAAAAGTTAGTGTTTATCCCGTAGAGGAAGCACAAGTATAAAATAAAAAAGAAACTCTAAAAGGGTTTCTTTTTTATTTTATTTCTACAATTGTAACTCCCATTTCACCTTCTCCAAAAGTCCCTAAACGAAAACTCTTTACATGAGGGTGCTTACGTAAAAATAAATGAATACCTTCTCTTAATTTTCCAGTTCCTTTTCCGTGAACAATGCGAACAGGACTTAACTTGGCAACATAGCAATCATCTAAATATTTGTCAAGGACAAAACAAGCATCTTCTACGTTTTGTCCAATCACATTAATTTCTGTTGCTATTTCTTTTGCTTTCAAAGAGGTAAAAGAAGAATGGGAAGAAGAAATAGAAGAGGTTTTTACAGAGGTTTCTTTTAGTTCTTCAATATCTGCTAAATTAGCATTCAGTTTCATCATTCCTATTTGTACTTGAAACTCATTTTTCTTACCAGATAAAGAAGTAATAGTAGCCATTTCAGAAAAATGAGCTAATTTTACTTGCATTCCTATTTTTAAATCCTCTTTTTTATATTGCCTAGTTTTCTGCTCCGTATTTTGGAAAGATGAAGTAAGATTTTCGAAAGAAGAATTTAAATGCTCACGTAGTTGATTTGCCTTCTTTAAATTACCTTTTTGAAAATGGACTTTAACAAAATCAGCAATCTGAGAATCATTCCAATGTTCCAAATCCATTTCTTCTAATGGTTTCATAGTTCCATAAAGATAATTTAATTCTTTAATCGTATCATTGGCTTCTTCTTTCGCAGAAAGAAGAATATTTTTAGCCTCTCGTTTTGCTTTTTCAATTTTGTCTTGTTTCTCTTTCTGTTCTCTATCTTTTTCTTGTTCCAAAGATTTTCGTAAATTTTCTATTTGTATTAAATTTTTTTCTGTTTCTTCCTTTTCCTTTTCCATGGTTAATTTATCGTCATAAATGCTTTTTAATAGTTCTTCTACAGAAACATCATCTTGCTTTAAAAACTGTTGTGCTTTCATTAAAATTTCTTCGGAAAGTCCTAACTTTTTACTAATTGCAAAAGCATTACTTTTTCCGGGGAACTCCAATTAATAATTGATAAGTTGGTTTTAAGTTTTCTACATCAAAAGCAGAACTAGCATTTTCAAAACCATCGGTTACCAAAGCATAGTTTTTAATTTCAGCATAGTGAGTAGTCGTTAAAGTAAGACAGCCAAGCTGATGAAAATAATCTAAAATACTAATGGCTAGACTAGCTCCTTCCATAGGATCTGTTCCAGAGCCCAATTCATCAATTAAAACAAGACTATTTTTGGTTGCTTCTTTGATAATAGAAATGATATTGGTCATATGAGCAGAAAAAGTACTTAGCGATTCTTGAATGCTCTGTTCATCTCCAATGTCTGCAAAAATAGAATCAAACACGAATAAACTGCTTTTTTTCTCAGCAGGAATAAATAAGCCACTATAAGCCATTAAACATAGAAGACCAGTCGTTTTTAAGGTAACGGTTTTTCCACCAGTGTTAGGGCCAGTAATCACTAAAGAAGAATAATTTTGACCAATACAAAGATCAATGGGAACTACTTTTTCTTTTTCAATAAAAGGATGACGTGCTTTTTGAAAATGAATTTCTTTTGTATCCTTTAAAATAGGGCAAATAGCCTCCATTTTTTTGGCTAAACTAGCTTTTGCAAAAATAAAATCTAATTGCCCAATAAGAGTAACATTATTTTTTAACTCTTTTATATAAGGAGTTAACTTCAAAGATAAATCAGATAAAATATGTTCTATTTCTGTTTGTTCCTCTACTTTTAACGTTTGTATTTGATTATTTAATTTAAAAACTTGCATAGGTTCTACAAAAATAGTAGAACCACTAGCAGACATATCATGAATAAAACCTTTGATAAGACCTTTAAATTCTGCTTTCACAGGAATTACATAACGGTCATTACGAAGGGTGATAACAGGCTCCATAATGGCTTTTGAAAAATGGCTATTATGCAAAAGTTGGTTTAAAGTTTCTTTCATCGTATTTTCTAATTTTTTCTTATTCTTACGAATAGAATTAAGTTTAGAAGAAGCAGTATCGGCAATGGTATTTTCATCTAGAATAGAGGAAAATAGTAATGTTTCTAAATCGTGATTACAATACAAATGAGAAAATAGCTCGGCTAATAAAACAAAAGGGGAAGTATCAAAATTTTCATCATGGTAAAAATATTCTTTTACATCTTTTGCTAATTTTAAAAGAAGAGCAAAATCTAAAAGTTGTTTTGTAGAAAGAGAAAGATGACTTTCCAATTGTTTGAACGAAAGGGAAAAGTGGGCTATTTCCACAATAGGAAGATTTCCTTTTTGCAAAGTTAAATTGCTAGCCTCTAAAGTTTCCTTTAGCTGTTCTTCTACTTGTTCTTTTTGAAAACTTGGTTTTAATTGCAGAGCAAAATCTTTCCCAATATAAGTGTGACATAGTTGGGAAAGTTGTTCTAATATTTTATCATACTCTAATTTTTCTAAAACATGTGTATTCATAAAAATCCTTTCTATTAAGATAGTATACCATAAAAACTAAAAAAAGAAAACAGGGAGAATAGGATATAAAAAAATTTGCAAAAACACTTGTAATTTTTACCAAAGTAGGGTATAATATACAAAGTAAACAAAAAGAACATGAGCAAGAGCGGAAACAAATTCCGCTCTTACTTAATGTAAAAAAATAAGGAGGAAAAGCCTTGGCAAGTATCGAAGAAAAAGTAGAACAACTTCTTTATCAACCAATTGAGGATTTAGGCTATGAACTATATGATGTACAATTTATAAAAGAAGGAAAAGATTATTTCTTACGCGTTTTCATCGACAAACCAACAGGAATTGACTTAAACGATTGTGAAACGGTAAGCAATGTGATTAATCCTATTTTAGATGAAAAAGATCTCATCAAAGAAATGTACTTTTTAGAAGTTTCTTCTCCGGGGGTAGAAAGAATCCTAAGGAAAGAAAAACATTTTGAAAAAGCCCAAGAAAAAGAAATAGAAGTAAAATTATTTAAGCCAATCGAAAAGAAAAAAGAATACAGTGGAATATTAAAAAATTGGGATGAAAAGAACATTTATATAGAAGTAGAAGAAAAACAAATACCAATAGAAAGAAAAAATATTTCTCTAATAAAATTAAAATATAATTGGAATGAAAAAGAATAGACAAAGAAAGGAATGGGATTAGAAAAAATGAAAAAGAAAGAAAAAAAAGGAATGGAACCAGCTATTGATAGCACAGAATTAATTAGAGCAATGGAAGAATTAGAAAAAGAAAGTGGAATTCAAAAAGAATATTTATTAGAATCTATTGAAACAGCACTAGTAACAGCTTATAAGAAGAATTTTGAATGTGAAGACGAAAATGTAAAAATTACCATGGACAAAGAAACAGGAGAAATTCATGTTTATATGCAAAAAGAAATTGTAAAAGAAGTAGAAAACGAAAAAACACAAATGTCATTAGAAGAGGCAAAAACAATTAACAAAAAATATAAAGTAGGCGATATTTACGAAAAAGAACTAATACCAAAGAATTTTGGAAGAATTGCAGCAGGAACAGCAAAACAAGTAATTATTCAAAAAATAAGAGAAGCTTCTCGTGAATTTTTATATAACGAATTCAACGAAAGAAAAGGTGAAATCGTTTCAGGAATTGTACAAAAAGCAGATGGTGGTGTGGTAGTCGTTGACTTAGGAAAATTAGAAGGAATTATGACCGTAAAAGAACAAATTCCAACCGAACATTATCATGTAAACGATAAAATAAGAGCTTGCATTGTCGATGTAGAAAGAGGCTTAAAAGGAAGTACACAAGTTATGATATCAAGAGCTCATAACGACTTTGTTAGAAAGCTATTTGAACTTGAAATTCCAGAAATCTATGAAGGATTAATTGAAATAAAAAGTGTTTCAAGAGACCCAGGTAACAGATGTAAAGTAGCCGTTTATTCTCAAAATCCAAATATCGACCCAGTTGGTTCTTGTGTAGGACAAAAAGGAATTCGTATTCAAAACATTATTAATGAACTAAATGGCGAAAAAATTGATGTCATTGAATGGAACGAAGACCCAGCCATTTATATCTCTTCTGCTTTACTTCCAGCACAAGTTATGGCGGTGGATATTAAAGACGAGGAACATTTTGCACAAGTCATCGTCCCAGATGATCAATTATCTTTAGCCATTGGAAAAGCAGGACAAAATGCTCGTTTAGCAGCAAGGCTAACTACCTGGAAGATAGACATTAAGAGTGAGAGCCAATTTAGAGAAATGATTCAAAAAATGCAAGAAGAACAAACAGAAGAAGTAGAAACGGTAGAAGAGCCAGAAGAAACAAGCATAGAAGAGTAAAACAAGCTAGGAATAAAGTAAAGTTTGTGCAAATACAATAGAAGAAAGGTGAAAGAGAGTTGAAAAAAATACCAAAACGTACTTGCATAGGGTGTAATCAAGAAAAAGAAAAAAAAGAATTACTTCGTATTGTAAAAAATAAAGAAGGTACTATTTTCTTTGATCAAACAGGTAAGGCAAATGGTCGAGGTGCTTACCTTTGTAAGAATCAAGATTGTTTAGAAAAAGCAATGAAAACAAAGCGATTAGAAAAAATATTTGAAACAAAGATAGATAGCAAATTATATGATACATTAAAAGAAGGACTAAAATAATAGAACATAGTAAGAGGTGAAATATTTGGGGGTAAATCATACTATTTATGGTTTAATCGGACTAGCACGCAGGGCAGGAAAAATAAATTTTGGAACAGAAAGTGTGCAAGAAGTCATAAAAAAAGGAAAGGCAAAGTTAGTAATAGTAGCAGAAGATACTAGTTCAAGAACAAAAAAGAATTTTGAACAATTGTGTGAAAGGGATAACATACCAATACGAATGATAGGAACCATAGAAGAGTTAAGTAAAAGCATAGGGCAAGTAAATAAAGCAGTAATAGTAATAAAAGACGAGAATTTTGCGAAAGAATTAATCAAGAGAATTGATGGGGGTGAAGTGATTGGGTAAAATCAAAATACATGAAATAGCAAAAGAAATAGGTCTAACAAGTAAAGAAATTATGGAAAAAGCAAAGGAACTTGGAATTGAAGCAAAATCACATATGAGTGGGGTAGAAGAACAGGAAGCAGAAAAAATAAAAAATGCTTTCTTAAGTAAGCAAAAAAAAGTAGAAAATAAGAAAGAAACCATCAAAGAGGAAAAGAAACCTTCTGCACCAGTTATTATTCGAAGAGAAGTGATTATTAATGATGAAGAAGAAAAAGAAAAAGAGCGTGTGCAAAGACAAAAAGAACAAAAAAGTAAACAAGTTGGCTTTGTAGAAAGAAATAAAAATGCTGATTATAATATCGTATACCGTAATAAACCTACGAAACCAATGACAGTAAGCGAATTATTTGGTATTGGAAAAAAAGAAGAACCAAAAAAAGAAGAAAAGAAGCAAGAAGTTCTTCCTAAAACAGAAATCACTACACAAACGCAAGTAAAAGTAGGAGAGATAAAGAAGCAAGAGCAAAATAGACAAAATTATAATCGTGGTCCAATGAATGGCAATAAAACAGAAAACAAAAATTACAATAACCAAGGAAATTTTCAAAACCGTAATCATACCAATAATAGAGGAAATTTTTCTAATAGAGAAGAATACCAAAATAGAGAAAACAACCGTAATGCTTATCAAAAACGTGATAATAATAATAACTATCGAAACAATCAAAATCGTAATCATAACCAAAACTTTAATCGTGAAAGAAGACCATTAGATGACCGTGGTATTGATAGAAATATTAAAGATATCATGGCAACTGATTTGTTAGAAAAAGAAAATCAAAGAGATTTTGCAAGTAGAGCCATCGATAAAGCAAAATTTGAAAGAAAAGAAGAAAAAAATCAAAAAGCCAATAAAAATAAAAGAGGCTCTAGATTTCATGAAGAATTTGATGGTGGTAAATTAAAAGATTTAAAACAAGTAGATCGTTTGTCTAATATGTTTGATGACCAAGAAGGAGGAATGTTAGACTACTACGATTTAACCACAGCAAGAGGAAAGAAAAATAAGAAAAAATCAGGTAAAATACAAGAAGAAAGAACTCAAAAAATCTTTCAATTAACAGAAATTACCATACCAGAATCCATTACCGTAAAAGATTTGGCAATGGAACTTAAGAAAACTTCAGCAGAAGTCATTAAAGTATTATTTGGATTTGGTATCATGGCAACCATTAACAACGACTTAGACTTTGATACAGCATTTTTAGTAGCCGAAGAATTTGGTGTCACTGCCAAAAAGAAAGAAGAAGTCAAAGAAGAAGATATTCTATTTGATGAATCCGAAGACACCGAAGAAGAACTACAAACCAGACCGCCAGTTGTTGTGGTTATGGGACACGTAGACCATGGAAAAACTTCACTTTTAGATGCTATTCGTAAAACCAATGTCATTGAAGGAGAAGCAGGAGGAATTACGCAAGCCATTGGTGCTTATATGGTAAACATCAATGGAAGAGATATTACCTTCCTAGATACCCCAGGACATGAAGCATTTACAAGCATGCGTGCAAGAGGTGCTCAAATTACCGATATTGCCATTTTAGTAGTAGCAGCTAACGATGGAGTTATGCCTCAAACCGTAGAGGCAATTAACCATGCAAAAGCAGCTGGTATTCCTATTATTGTAGCAGTGAATAAAATTGACTTACCGGAAGCTAATGTAGATAAAGTAAAACAAGAATTAATGAAATATGAATTAGTACCAGAAGAATGGGGTGGTGATACCATTTATGTGCCAATTTCTGCAAAACAACATCAAAACATTGATGAATTATTAGAAATGGTATTATTACAAGCAGATGTGCTAGAACTAAAAGCAAACCCTAAAAAACAAGCCAAAGGTGCTGTTATTGAAGCACGTCTAGATAAGGCAAGAGGACCAATTGCATCGATTTTAGTACAAAGAGGAACGCTAGATGTCGGAGATACGATTGTAGTAGGTTCTTCTATTGGTAGAATTAGAGCCATGAGAAACGACAAAGGACAAAAAGTAAAAAAAGCCGGACCATCTACTCCAGTAGAAGTAATGGGATTAACAGAAGTACCAGAATCTGGTGATATCTTCTACGAAGTAAAAGATGAAAAAATGGCAAAACACTTAATTGAAAGAAGAAAACGTACGCAAAGAGAAAAATCAATGAATCAAATGGCTCCAGTTACCTTAGATAATTTATTTAGCCAGATGGAAGAAGGAAAGTTAAAACAATTCAATATCATTGTAAAAGCGGACGTACAAGGTTCTGCAGAAGCATTAAAACAATCGTTAGAAAAACTATCTGACGAAGAAGTAAAGGTAAGAGTCATTCATGCTGCAGCAGGAGCTGTTACCGAATCCGATGTTACCTTAGCAAAAGTAGCTAATGCCATTATTATTGCTTTCAATGTTCGCCCAGTAACCACAGCAAAACAAGTAGCGGAAAAAGAAGAAGTGGAAATTAAACAATATTCTATTATTTACCAAGCTATTGATGATGTAAAAGCAGCAATGAAAGGAATGTTAGATCCAATCTATGAAGAAAAAGTCATTGGAAATGTAGAAGTACGACAAGTATTTAAAGTATCTAATGTAGGAACGATTGCAGGAGCTTATGTATTAGAAGGAAAAATTGAAAGAAATGCAGGCGTTCGTGTTATTCGTGAAGATGTGGTAATTCATGAAGGAAAACTAGTTTCTTTAAAACGCTTTAAAGATGATGTAAAAGAAGTAGCCAAAGGTTACGAATGTGGTATGCAAATTGAAGATTACAACGACCTAAAAGAAGGAGACATCATTGAAGTATATGTTATGGAAGAAGTAAAAAGATAAAATATAACTAAAATAAAAAGAAAAGGATGTGTAATAGATGGGAAAGAAGGCAAAAAAAGTAAAAATTCCTAAAAATAGAGATATTGAAGAATTTGTAGAACAAGAGGAAGAAAGATTAGCACGAATAGAAGAAGAAAAATTAGACAAAATAAAGGAAGAAGAGCAAAGACTAGCACAAAAAGAAGAACAAGCAAGATTAGAAAAAGAACAAGAAGAACAAGAGCAAGAAAGATTAGAAAAAGAAGAACAAGAAATGACAACACCAATAGAACAGAGCCAACAGAAAGTAGAAGAACAACAAAATTTGCCAAAAAAATTTAGAGAAACTTTAAATGTAAGAGCTAATAGGTTAAGTAGACCACGAGAAAAGAAAGTAACAGAACAAAAATTACGCAATGTTTTTGCTAGAAAAGATGCACAAGAAGCAGAAAGAAAAAAGAAAGAAATTTTACGAAAGGCAATGAATCAATTACAAAATCAAGAGGAAAATCAAGAAGAAAGATAAAAAGGAGGCAAACATGCCAAAGAATGAAAATAGGCTAAACCGTATTAATGAGGAATTAAAAAAGGAAATGAGTCATATTATTTCCTTTGAATTAAAAAATCCAGATGTAACAGGGCTAATTAGTGTTACCAAAGTAAAAATAACACCAGACTTAAAATATGCAAAAGTATATATTAGCATGTTAAATTCCAAAAATGAAAATAGAACCATAGAAGCGCTAAAAAATTCAGCAGGATTTATTCGTAGTTTAATTGCTAAAAGAATAAACTTAAGAATAACACCAGAGTTGGTTTTTGAAAAAGATGATTCTATGGAATATGGAATGAAAATAGATTCTATTTTAGAAGAATTAAAAAAAGACGAAAAATAAAAATGTACCTTTAGGGACGTTTCCTAAAGGTACCTGTAAAAAAGGAGTAAAACATGACTTTAGATAGTATATTAGAGGAAGTAAAAAAAGCAAATAGCATTGTTATTTTAACCCATGAAAATCCAGATGGAGATGCAATAGGAAGTGCTTTAGCTATGTTTATGGCATTAGAGAAAATGCAAAAAGAAGTAGATATCATTATTCCGGAACTTCCTAGAATTTATGAATTTTTACCAAAAGCAGAGCAAATTCAAAAGGAAGGAAAGAAAGAATCATATGATTTAGCCATTGCGGTAGATACGGCAACCATTAAAATGTTAAATGGATGGTCGAATTATTTTGAATCGGCAAAAGTAAAAGTGGTCATTGATCATCATGGAACGAACACCATGTATGGTGATTATAATTACGTAAATCCAGATGCGCCAGCATGTGCACAAATTCTAATTCATATTATAGAATATTTTGGATTAGAAATAGACAAAGAAGTAGGCACTTGTATTTTAACTGGAATTATTACCGATACAGGTGGTTTTCAATATCAAAGTACAAAGCCAGAAACGTTTGAATTTGCTTCAGAATTATTGCAAAAAGGAGTTAACGTATCAGAGGTATATAAAAAAGTAATGAATACGAAATCAAGGGCAAATTTTGAATTACGAAAAAGAGCGATTGATCGTATGGAATTTTTAGAAGAAGGAAAAATTGCTTTTACTTATATCACGAAACAAGATGAAGAAGAAGTCAATGCTGAAAATGGGGACTATGAAGGAATTGTAGAAGAAGGAAGAGCCATTGAAGGAGTAGAAGTATCCATTTTTATAAGAGAAACAAACAAAGGGTTTAAAGCTTCTTTACGCTCTAACAGCTATGTAAACGTATCGGATGTATGCCTAATGTTTGGTGGTGGAGGACATTTCCATGCAGCAGGTTGTACCATAGC
Organism: uncultured Clostridia bacterium; assembly: GCA_947626735.1. Taxonomy (GTDB): domain Bacteria; phylum Bacillota; class Clostridia; order TANB77; family CAG-508; genus UMGS1663. Next base: position 14,855 of record CANQTK010000003.1, on the reverse strand, counting down.
ACAAAGCTTAGAACAAGTAAAAGAAAAGATGATTAACCAAGTAAAAATGTACATATAATAGTAAATAAAAATAAAATGAAAAATTTTTAATTTTATTTTTTATAGTAAAAAATTCTAGGTAAAGAAGGAAAAAATTAGTGCAAGAATTAAATGGAATTGTAATCATAAATAAGCCAAAAGGTTTTACTTCTCATGATGTAGTACAAAAAGTAAAAAAAATTGTAAAGGCTAAAAAGATAGGTCATACTGGTACATTAGATCCAAACGCAACAGGTGTTTTGCCACTTTTATTAAACCAAGGAACAAAACTTTCAAAATATTTCATCAACCATGACAAAGAATACGAAGTAACCTTAAAATTAGGAATTAAAACAGATACCTTAGATGCAGAAGGCATTGTAATAGAAGAGAAAGAAATAGATTGGGACAAGTTAGAATCCGTAGAAAAGGTATTATCTTCTTTGATAGGAAAACAGCAACAAATTCCACCCATGTATTCAGCACTTAAAGTAAAAGGAAAAAAATTATATGAATATGCAAGAAGCGGACAAACGATAGAAAGAACTCCTAGAAATATTGAGATTTATAGCATAGACTTGCAAGAAATCAATAAAAAACAAAATGAAATAAAATGGAAAGTAGCTTGTTCAAAAGGTACTTATATTCGCAGTTTATGTGAAGATATTGCGACCAAATTAGGTACCATTGGTTATATGAAAGAATTAAATAGAACAAAAGTAGGAAACTTTACTTTACAAAGGGCGATTTCTTTAGAAGAATTAGAAAAAAATCCAGAGAAAATAGAAGAACACATAGTTACTATGCAGGAAATTTTTAAAGAATTCCCAAATATTTATTTAGAAAAGAATCAAATAAACAAATTTTTAAATGGAGTTTTATTAGAAACAGAAAAACAAGATGGAATTTATAATATTGATACGAATGAATACATAGGCTTAGGAATAGTCAAAGAAAAGAAATTAAAACGAGATATTGTAATGGAAAAATAAAAAATTGTGCAAAAGGAAATAGCACAATTTTCTTTATTTTAGCATAAAATAAGAAAAAGTGCAAATACTAAAAAAAGAGAAATAAGTAGTAGTAAATGAGAAAAAGTAAGATAACAAGAAAAAACATAGCCTAAAGTATAAAATTTAAGCAAAAGTAAGATTGAAAAAGTAGATTCTGTTATGCTACAATAAAATCACAAATAAATATTTTTATTCCCTGCGTGGTACGTGTAGACTGAAATTTTATTACCAACAAATAAAATAAGGGAGTCCGCCTTTGAAGGTGGCGTGTAAGCTTACATTTTGAATAGTAAGAAACCCAGGAGCCTTCAACAAGACACCCACCTGTGAAAACAGGTATAAAAATTTCTTTTCGATATACGGCTAAGGTGGGGAATTTAATTTAATAAAACCGAAAAAGAAAATAGCACGTAAGCTTGCTATTTTCTTTCTTTTATAGTAAAATTTTTGATAAGATAAAAAAGGAAAAGAAAAAATGAAAATAAACCAATTATTAGAAGGCGCAAAACAAGAATTAATAAAAAATAACATAGAAGATGCTAGCATGGTAGCAAGAATTTTATTGCAATATGTATTCAATATGACTAGAACGGAATTACTAAGAAAAGACACACAAGAAGTAGAAGAAGAACAAAAAAAGCAGTATCAAAAACTACTTCAACAAATCATAGAAGGAAAACCATTACAGTATATTATAAAGCAACAAGAATTTTATGGTTTGCCTTTCTATGTAGATGAAAATGTATTAATTCCGCAACCAGATACCGAAATTTTAGTAGAAGAAGTATTGCACATAGCAACAAAAGAAAACAAAAAGGAAATTTTAGACTTAGGTACAGGGAGCGGTTGTATTGGTATTTCTTTAGCCCGCTATTTAAAAAATGCAAGAATTACAGTGAGTGATGTTAGTAAAAAAGCCTTAGAAATAGCAGAAAAAAATAGTAAACAAAATCAGGTAATAGAAAAAATTACTTTTGTATCGTCAAATCTATTTGAAAAAATAGAAAAAACATTTGACATCATTGTTTCCAATCCACCTTATATTGAAACAAATGTTATTTCTACATTATCTAAGCAGGTACAACAAGAGCCACATATAGCCCTAGATGGAGGAAAAGATGGACTTTCCTTTTACCGAATAATATTAAACGAAGCTCCAAAATATTTAAAAGAAAAAGGCTATTTATGCATGGAAATAGGATATGATCAAAGAGAAAAAGTAATGGAATTAGCACAAAAAACAGGAAACTATAAAAAAGTAGAAGCAAAGCAAGATTTAAGCGGAAATGATAGAATCATTGTTTGTCAAAAGTAGAATAGAAACGAAGCATCATATTTAACAAAATAAAAAGGAGGCAAAAGTGAAAATGTCTTTTTCATCAGAACTAAAAGAAAATTTAAGCAAAATAGCAAACTTGAAGAATAAAGAATTCGTCAAATATGAATTAATTGGTTACTTAATAAGTAATAACACAACATATTATCAAAAGAAAATTTGTTATTCAACAGTCAATGAATATAACATTAATCGTTTTAGTAAATTGCTTTCTAATCTTGGTATTTTAAACTTTCAAATTGAGTTAAAAGGAAAAAACTATAAAATTACTTTGCCCAAAATAGATTTCTTAGAAGAAATTTGTTACGAAGGACAAGACATCGTGTTATCTTCTATATTTCAAGAAACACTAACAAAACTGCAAAAGAAAAATACACAAGAAGAAATGACAATAAAAGCACTAATACGTGGCATTTTTTTGGGAAGCGGAAGTGTCAATAATCCAGAAAATAAATATCATTTGGAAATGATTTTATCAACGCAAGAAAGTGCAAATATCATAAAAGAACTTTTAGAAAAAGCAGAAATACACCTAAAAGAAATGAAAAGAAAAAGTGGTTTCTCTTTATACTTAAAAGAGGGAGAAGAAATTTCAAAATTATTAGCCTTTATTGGTGCCAATTCTGCCGTTTTAAAATTTGAAGAAATTCGAGTATTAAGAGATATGAAAAATAATATCAACCGTAAAGTAAATTGCGAAACAGCTAATTTAAGTAAAACCATTACAGCTGCTGTAAAGCAAATAAATGCAATTCAAAAATTACAAAAAGAAGGAAAATTTGAAACTTTACCAGATTCTTTAAAAGAAATTGCTATCTTACGTTTAGAAAATCCAGACGCTTCTTTAATAGAATTAGGACAAATGTTAAAAGAACCAATTGGAAAATCAGGCGTAAACCATCGCCTAAAACAAATCGAAGAATTAGTGAGGCATTAGGGACGTTTCCTTTTGCCTCATTTATCCCCAATGTCGCAACAAAGTGGAAAGGGAGTGTTGAAAATAAAAGAATTAGGAATTTATATTCATATTCCTTTTTGCAAGCAAAAATGCTATTATTGTGATTTTATTTCTTATGAAAAAAAAGAAGATAATATTAAAGAATACATAGAAGCCTTAAAAGAGGAAATCAAACAAGAAGCAAATAAAAAGGAATATGAAATAACTACCATTTATATAGGAGGGGGCACTCCTTCTCTTATGGAAGCTAGTTATATAGAAGAAATTATCACAACAATAAAAGAGCACTATAATGTAATGGAAACAGCAGAAATTACCATAGAAATGAATCCAGGAACAGTGGACAAAGAAAAATTACTTGCTTATCAAAAAGTAGGAATAAATCGAGTTAGTATCGGTTTACAATCAACGAATAATCAACGATTAAAGCAAATTGGTAGAATTCATACCTATGAAGAATTTTTAACTTGTTATCATTTGGTAAGAGAAGTAGGAATCAAAAACATTAACGTAGATCTTATGTTAGGGTTGCCAAATCAAACTTTAGAAGAATTACAATCAAGTATTCACCAAGTAATTTCTTTACAACCAGAACATATATCGTTGTATTCTTTAATCGTAGAAGAACATACAAAAATGCAAAAAATGATAGAAGAAAAACAAGTAACTTTACCAGAAGAAGAGTTAGAAAGAACAATGTACTGGGAAGCAAAAAAAATATTAGAAGAAAATGGGTATTTTCATTATGAAATATCGAATTTTGCAAAAATTGGTTATGAATCAAAACATAATACAAATTGTTGGCTACAAAAAGAATATTTAGGTTTTGGTGTGGCAGCTCATTCTTACTTTCAAAACAAAAGATATTGTAATACAACTTCTTTAGAAGAATATTGCAAAAATATAGAAGAAGGTAATTTTACCAAAAACCAAACAGTTTGCGAAATTCAAACAGAAGAAGAAAAGAAAAGAGAATATATGTTGTTAGGATTGAGAATGTTAGAAGGAGTAAATGTTCAAGAATTTAAAAATAAATTTATAGAAAATCCTATTTATGTTTTTCACAAAGAATTAGAAAAGTTAGTAAAACAAGAATTAGTGGAAATAGATTTAAACCAAATTAAGTTAACGAAGAAAGGTTTAGATTTGGCTAATTTAGTGTGGGAAGAGTTTATATAGATTGACAATTTTATGTTAATATTGTATAATAAATAATATAAAATTTAAACAACCTTAAGGAGGTAAGACACAATGTTAGAAATCAATGGGTTTAAGGTAGTTGGACCTACAGAAGTTGTCATCGGGAAAGTGGTAGAGTTTGAGGGAAACTCAACAGATATATTTAAATTGGTTGAGTACTATATCAATGAGTATAATACGTATTTAAATCGTACGTTAGCTACATTTTCGATAGGACCACATGATCTTCCTAAAGATTCTTTAAAAGAATTCAAGGAATCTTTGGGAAGATTTACCCGGATTAACAATGTTTTTGTTGAAGAAAGCGTAATGCAGTTTTTGACAAAATAAAATGAGGTCTAAAAAAGCATCTTCTTAATAGAAGGTGCTTTTTTGCGGTTTATCATACTTTCATATATATTGTAAGAAATAAACACAAAAAATTCACAAAAAAATTAGCAATCTGTATTGACAACTGCTAAAAATGGGTATAATATATAACAAGTTAGCACTCTAAAGATGAAAGTGCTAACTTAAGAGGTGATAAATTGGACGAGAGAAAAAAGAAAATATTACAAGCGGTTATCGATGAATATGTAAATACCGCAGAGCCAGTTAGTTCCTCAGCTTTAGTAGAAAAATATCATTTAGACTATAGTAGTGCTACGGTTCGAAATGAACTGGCGGAATTAGAAAAAAGTGGATACTTAGATAAAACACACACCTCATCTGGTCGTATCCCATCGGAAAAAGGGTATCGCTTCTATGTGGATGAACTAATTAAAGAAGATGATATTTCCCTAGAAGAAATGAAATATATTCAATCAAAATTAGACGCCAAAGTAAATGAAATTGAAGATTTAGCTAAAATTGCAACGACTACTTTATCTGAAATTACGCACTATACCACCGTTGCCATTGGACCAAAACCAGAAAGACAGTTAATCGAAGAAATCAAATTTGTTTTACTTGGCACTCGTATGTTAATGGTGGTAATTGTAACCGATAGTGGTTTAGTAAAAGAAACGATTATTAAATACGATGAAGATATTACGCAAACCCAAGTGGAAACCTTAAACAATTTATTTAATGCGAAACTAAAAGGAAAACCATTATCTAAAATTGATAAACCAATGGAAGAATATATTTTAGCAGAAATTACTTATAGTGTTGATGTCATTAAACCAATTATTGAGCAAATTAATCGTATTGTAGAAGAAGCCGGTACTATCTATTTAGAAGGTGCCAATAAATCTTTCGATTTACCAGAATTTAAAAGTTTGGAACTTGCGAAAAATTTCGTTAATGTCTTGGATGAAAAAGAAGTGATGCTTGATATTTTAGACTCTGGGGTGGCAAAAGACATTAATGTATATATTGGCGATGAAAATGATAAAGAAGAATTAAAAGATTTTAGTGTTGTTACTTTTAAGCATTCCGTAGGAGATAAAGACTTAGGAACCATTGGTATTATTGGACCAAAAAGAATGAACTATTCCAAAGTAATATCGGTTATGAAATATATAAGCAAAAAAATTAATGAAAACAAGAAAGGAGAATAAAATGGCAGAAAATGAGCAAAATCAAGAAGAAGTAAAAAAGCAAGAGGAACAAGAAAAACAAGAAGAGGGAAAACAAGAAACTGAAATTTCAGAAGAAACAAAGCTAAAAGATACGATTCTTTTGCAAAAAGAACAATTAGACGAACAAGAAGATAGACTAAAACGTTTGATGGCAGAATTCGATAATTTCAAAAAAAGAAGTGCAAAAGAAAGAGAAGGGTTATATAATTCTTTAATTTCCGATATCTTTTCTTCGTTATTACCAGTGATTGACAACCTAGAAAAAGCAGCAGAGGCAAAAACAGAAGATGAAAGCTATAAGCAAGGCGTAGAGTTAGTATTAAAACAATTTAAAGATGTACTTGCAAGTAACGGAGTAGAGGAAATCGAAACGGTGGGACAAACGTTTGACCCGGAATTACACGAAGCCGTAAGCTCTGTAATCGATGAAACCTTAGGAGAAAAAGAAATCAAAGAAGAATATCGAAAAGGCTACAAAATAGGAAGTAAAGTAATACGTCATTCCATGGTAGTCGTCGCAAATTAAATTTATGAAAATTTTGATAAATTTTAACAAGTTATTAATTTTAAAAAATATATAAAAAAGCACAAAGATAAGGGGTGTCCCCTGTGTGCCGAAATGGAACAAAAAGGGGCGTCCCTCCTGTGCAAAAGAAAGGAAGTAAAAATATTATGGGAAAAATTATAGGAATCGATTTAGGAACAACCAATAGTTGTGTATCTGTTATGGAAGGTGGAGAGCCAGTAGTTATTCCAAACGCAGAAGGAAATAGAACAACACCATCTGTTGTTGCCTTCTCAAACAATGGAGAAAGACTAGTAGGACAAATTGCAAAACGTCAAGCAGTTACAAACCCAGACCACACCATTATTTCGATTAAAAGAAAAATGGGAACAAATGAAAAAGTCAATATTGATGGAGATTCTTTCTCTCCACAAGAAATATCTGCTATGATTTTACAAAAATTAAAAGCAGACGCAGAAAATTATTTAGGACAAAAAGTAACGCAAGCCGTTATTACAGTACCAGCTTACTTCTCTGATAGCCAAAGACAAGCAACCAAAGATGCTGGAAAAATAGCAGGGCTAGAAGTATTAAGAATTATTAACGAGCCAACAGCAGCAGCTTTAGCATTTGGTATGGACAAAGAAGACCAAGACCAAAAAATTATGATTTACGACTTAGGTGGAGGAACCTTCGATGTATCTATTCTAGATATTGGAGATGGTGTATTTGAAGTATTAGCAACCAATGGTAACACACACCTAGGAGGAGATGACTTCGACCAAAGAATTATTGATTACCTAGTATCAGAATTCAAAAAATCAAATGGAATTGATTTATCAACCGATAAAATGGCAATGCAACGTTTAAAAGAAGCAGCAGAAAAAGCAAAAATAGAGCTTTCTGGAATGCAACAAACTCAAATTAACTTACCATTTATTACCGCAGATGCATCAGGACCAAAACATTTAGATATCACTTTATCAAGAGCAAAATTTGAAGAACTAATTTCCGACTTAGTAGATGCAACAAGAGTTCCAGTAGAACAAGCTATGAAGGATGCAGGAGTTACTTCTGCTGATATTCATAAGGTATTATTAGTAGGTGGTTCTACTAGAGTTCCATGTGTACAAGAAATGGTAAAGAAAATTACAGGAAAAGAACCAGACAAAGGAATTAACCCAGATGAATGTGTTGCTATTGGTGCAGCAATTCAAGGTGGTGTACTTTCTGGAGATGTAAAAGACTTAGTATTATTAGACGTAACACCTCTATCTTTAGGTATTGAAACTTATGGTGGAGTATTTACAAAATTAATTGAAAGAAATACAACAATTCCAACTAAAAAATCACAAATCTTCTCAACAGCAGCAGATGGTCAAACTTCTGTTGAAGTACATGTTCTTCAAGGAGAACGTGAAATGGCTGCTTATAATAAAACATTAGGAAGATTCCAATTAACTGGAATTCCAGCAGCACCTCGTGGAGTACCACAAATTGAAGTAACCTTTGATATTGATGCAAATGGTATTGTTCACGTATCTGCAAAAGATATGGCAACAGGAAATGAGCAAAATGTATCAATTACAGCTTCTACAAACTTAACAGATGAAGACATTGAAAAAGCAGTAAAAGATGCAGAAGCACATGCTGAAGAAGACAAGAAAAAGAAAGATGACATTGAAGCAAGAAACAATGCAGAAAGCTTAGTTTATAATTCAGAAAAAACATTAACTGAATTAGGAGATAAAGTAAGCGGCGAAGAAAAAGCAAAAGTAGAAGAAGAAATTGCCAATGTAAAGAAAGCCTTAGAAGGCACAGATACAGAAGCAATTAAACAAGCAACTGAAAAATTAACAACAGCTTTCTATGCCATTTCTGAAAAACTATATAGTCAAGCACAAGCCCAAGCCCAAGCACAAGCAGGTGCAAATGGTGCGGAAAATGCGCAAGGACCAAATGTAGATGAAAACGGTAATGTATATGATGCAGACTATAAAGTGGAAGACGATAACAATAACAATACAGAAAATAAATAAGATTAAAATAAAATAGCGCGAGGTTAGAAATTATTTTTTTCTAGTAGTTTTAAACGAACTGGTGGGGACCGTTTAGAGACTGTTACGCAAGTTACAGTCTCTTAATGGGGTAGTGAAGTTTAAAACAAGAGAAAAAATAATTTACTAACCGGGAGCTATTTTAACATTGTTTAATAATGTATAGGAGTAATATATGTCAAAGAAAGATTTAAGCATATCAGAAATGAAAAAAATGCAAGAAGAACTATATGAAGCAAATAAAGATAAATGGAAAAAAATTGAACCAGAAGATGCAAAAAATCATATCTTATATATGATGGAAGAAGTAGGAGAATGTATTTCCATCATAAAGAAAAAAGGAATTACGGCAATTATGGAAGATAAAGAAGTAAGAAGTAGATTCCTAGAAGAAATAACAGATGTACAAAATTATTACATTGAAATTTTAAATAGACTAAATATTACGCCAGAAGAATATTCAAATGCATACATAGAAAAGCATAATTATAACATGAATCGAAATTTTCAAAAAGATAATGAACAAAAGTATAACAAAAAGACATTTTAAGTAGGAGGACAAAATGGCAGGCAAAAGAGATTATTATGAAGTATTAGGAGTAAGTAAAAACGCAACCGATGAAGAATTAAAAAAAGCCTATCGAAAACTTGCAAAAAAATATCACCCAGATGCTAACCCAGACAATAAACAAGAAGCAGAAGCCAAATTTAAAGAAGTAAACGAAGCTTATGAAACCCTATCTGATAGCCAAAAAAGAAGAATGTATGACCAATTTGGGCCAGACGGACCACAAGGCTTCGGAGGCGGAGCAGGAGGACCATTTGGTGGGCAAGGTGGTTACTATTCTTATACCACATCTGGGTTTGATGACTTTGGAGATTTAGGAGATATCTTTTCTTCTTTCTTTGGAGGAGGATTTGGTTCTAGAAGTTCTCGTGCGCACCAAGGACCAACCAAAGGAGCAGACTTAAAAGCAAGTATTGATATTAGCTTTGAAGATGCTTATTTGGGTTGCGAAAAAGAAATTTTATTAACAAGAAACGAAACTTGCACGCACTGTCATGGAAGTGGTGCAAAACCAGGAACCAGTCCAGAAACCTGTCAAATATGCCATGGAACAGGAACTATCACACAAGTACAACATACCATTTTAGGACAAATGCAAACCCAGAGACCTTGCACTAATTGCCATGGAACAGGAAAAGTAATTAAAGAAGTTTGCGAAGAATGTAAACGGAAAAGGTACGATTCGTAAACAAGCAAAAATTAAAGTAAAAGTACCAGCCGGCATTGATGATAATCAAACCATTGTCCTTCGAAATGAGGGAGAACCAGGAGAGAAAGGTGGACCAAAAGGAGACTTATACATTGTCATTAGAATCAAAAAACATAGTATCTTTACCAGAAAAGGCGATAAAGTATTGTGTGATATTCCAATAACCTTTACCCAAGCAACGTTAGGAGCAGACCTTCAAATTCCAATGGTAGATGGATCAAAAGAAACCTATCGAATTCCAGAGGGAACACAATCTGGAACCAAATTTACGATTCGAAATAAAGGCTTTAAATCTGTGAATGGAAGTTATCAAGGAGATTATGTTTTTACCGTGCAAGTACAAGTTCCAAAACGTTTAAGCAAAGAGCAAAGAGATTTATTATTAGAACTTGCTAAAACAATGAACGAACAACCACCAGTTAAGAAAAAAGGAATATTTGGATAAAATAAAAAAGGAAAACTTAAAAATATATCTTAAGTTTTCCTTTTTGTTTTTTATTCATCTAAATCATCATGACGCGAAGAAATACGATTTAACCAATAAGAAAACGAAGACTTAGAAGAAGATTCAGCCGGTTTATAAGCCTGCATCAATTCTCCATACAACGCCTTTTGTTCATCCAAAAGGGGAGCAATCTCCTGTGCTTTTTGTTGCATATAGTCTAAACTTTCTGCCGGAAAAAAAGCTAGTTCATTATAAGGAATATAGAACATAGTTTCTTGTGGAGAAGGATGTAAAAAAGAAGATATTGCGATGTAATCGTTTTCTGCTACCCACTTTTCTGCAGTTAATAAAACATCTTTGCCATACACTTTATCATACTGCTCTACAAAACCTAAAAACCGATCAAAGAAGAAAGTATCTTCTAAAATATTTTTAGTAGGTTTTGCACCCATTCTGCACATGGCATCCTCTACTACGTAGGAATCGTTAGAATTAATAATCATGCTATTTCCTCCTTTAATTAAATGAAAGAATAATGATACATTGTTACAAAAGCATTATATGTTAAAAAAGGAAAAAAAGCAATAATTTATTTGCATAAATTTAGAAGTATGATATAATAACAAAAAAGCAAAGGAAATAAAATATGCAAAAATTTTTTGTAGAAACAAAACAAATTGAAAATGAAAAAATAACCATCATAGGCGAAGATGTAAAACATATTGTTAGTGTATTACATATGAAGATAGGAGAAACCATTCAAGTAGGAAATAAACAAACACATGAAAGTTACATTGCAAAAATTATCCAAATGAATTTAGATAGTGTCATAGTAGGTATTACACAAAAAATAGAAAAAACCACTGAATCCAATGTACAAATTGATTTGTATCAGGGGTTACCAAAAGCCGATAAAATGGAACTAATTATTCAAAAAACAACGGAAATAGGAGTAAGTAACATTATTCCAGTAGATATGGTAAGATGTGTAGTAAAACTAGAAGAAAAAGAAGCAAAAAAGAAAATAGAAAGATGGCAAAAAATTGCTATGTCAGCAGCTCAGCAAAGCAAAAGAGATAAGATTCCAACCATTGAAAATAAAATAAATTTAAAACAAATAATAGAAAAGATAAAAGAATATGATTGCTTTTTAGTAGCGTATGAAGAAGAAACACAAACAACGCTAAAACAGATATTACAACCAATGAAACAAAAAGAAAATTATCAAATAGGAATTTTAATTGGACCAGAAGGTGGAATCGATAGCAAAGAAATTGCATTATTAAAAGAAAATGGTGCTACTATGGTAACGCTTGGAAAACGCATTTTAAGATGCGAAACAGCACCTATTTGTATGGTAAGTAATATTTTATATGAATTAGAAAGTTAAAATGAAGAGGGTGAAAAGAAATTGCCAAGAAGTAAAAAAGAACAAGAAAATCAAAAAGAAGAAAAAAGCATAACAAAGGAAAAAGAAAAACAAACAACAAAGAAAGAAAAAGCAGAGAGACAACAGAAAAAAATAGAAACTTCAACAGAAAAAAAACAAGAACAGCCAAAAGATTTAATGGTAAAAGAAAATTCTTTAAATGAAATGCAATTACAAAAAATAGAAACAGAAATTAAAAAGCAAACTACCATTTCAGAACAGAAGCAAAAGAAAATCAACGCGAAAGTATTTCAAAATATTTTTATTGCCATTATCCTTGTTTTATATTTTATTTTTATTAATTTAGGTTCTTTGAATTTAAAAGCAGAAACTTTCTTAAAAGATTTACAAGTATTTAGCATCATTACAATGGGAATAACAATCATCGTGTTTGAAAAAGCATACAAAAAAGATAGTGGGGAACTAGCACTTCATGGCATAGAAGCGTTAGCACTTTCCATTACTACCTTAATGACAATTTATATTGGAATGGTTTATCCTAGCAAATTTAGAGCCATTATCAATGTCATCTCTATGTTATTTGCTATTTATTATGTAGCAAAATCGATTGTCATTGATTATAAAATGATGTCAAAAGCATTAAAACAAACAAGTGATATTCATAAAATTGCCAAAAACTAGGAGAGAAAAAAATGAAAAGTATGACAGGCTTTGGAAGAGCAAAGCTAGAAAAAAATAATCGAATTTATAGTATTGAAATAAAATCCGTTAATCATAAATATAATGACATTACAATCAAACTTCCACGAAGTTTAAGTTATTTAGAAGACCAAATCAAAAAAGAAATTAGTTGCTATATTACAAGAGGAAAAATAGATGTCTTTGTTTCTTTTGAAAATTATAGTGAAAAAGGGAAGCAAGTAATCATTAATCAAGAACTTGTAAAAGAATATATGAAACAATTTCAACAAATAGCAAAAGAAAATAATAGCAACATGGATTTTCCCGTTACAGAAATAACAAAATTACCAGAAGTGTTAACCATAAAAGAAACACAAGAAGATGAAGCAATCATTGAACAAGAATTATTAACATGTTTACAAGAAGCCATTCATCATTTTATTCAGATGAGAGAACAAGAAGGTAATAAAATAAAAGAAGACTTATTCCAAAGAATCAATAAAGTAGAAGAACAAATTGAAAAAATTTCCGTATATTCTACTGGACTTGTAGAAGAATATGTAGTAAAATTAGAACAAAGAATCAAGGAACTACTAAAAACGGATGTGGTAGATCAAGCAAGGCTTGCTATGGAAGTGGTTCTATATGCCGATAAATGTTCTGTAGAAGAAGAAATAACTAGGCTAAGGAGCCATATCCTACAATTTCGTAATATGCTAGAAGAGTCAAGACCAATTGGTAAAAAAATGGATTTTTTGCTTCAAGAAATGAATCGAGAAATTAACACGATTGGTTCAAAAGCAGGAAGTTTGGAAATTACGAATTTAGTAGTTAATGGAAAAACAGAATTAGAAGATATTCGTGAACAAGTGCAAAATATAGAATAAGGAGGAATGGTTATGCAATTAATTAATATAGGGTTTGGAAATATTGTATCGGCCAACCGTATTATTGCCATTGTTAGTCCAGAATCAGCTCCCATTAAAAGAATGGTACAAGAAGCAAAAGAAAAAGGAAATGCAGTAGATGCTACTTATGGAAGAAGAACAAGAGCAGTTCTTATTATGGATTCTGGTCATCTTATTTTATCTGCTGTACAACCAGAAACAGTAGCAGCAAGATTAGATAAAGAGGAAGTTATAGAAGAAGAAAAATAAAGGAGGAATGAAATTATGATGGTAAAACCAACCACAGCTGAATTATTAGAAAAAACAGGTGATAATAAATTTCGATTAGTCATTGCAACAGCCAAAAGAGCAAGACAAATTGCTAACGGAAGTGAAAAATTAACTACTGTAGAGGAAGAAGCACCAGTTACGGTAGCGGCAAATGAAATTGCAGAGGGAAAAGTAAAAATAGAACAATAAATTTGTAATAGAAGAAAGGATAAAAATCTTTCTTCTATTATAGATTAATTGGAGGAACGATGGAAAAAAGAAAAATTATAGCAATAGCAGGCGAGTTAGCTAGTGGAAAAGGAGCAATCTCAAAAATAATAGCAGAAAAGTTAGGTTATGGAATTTATCGAAACGGGGAATACTTTAGAAAATTAGCAAAAGAGAAAAACATGGATGTTACCAGTTTTAATATTTACGTAGAAAAACATCCAGAAATCGATTTTGAAATAGAAAGAAGTGCTTCTGAATATGCAAAAACACACGATCAATTTATTATTGATGCAAGGCTTGGCTGGTATGCAGTGCCAGAATCCTTTAAGGTATATTTAACAGTAGATATTGAAGAAGCTGCTAGAAGAGCTTTCTATGATGAAAATAGAAAACAAACTGAAAATTTTAAAACGATAGAAGAACAAAAACAAGATTTAATCAAAAGATATGAGTTAGAAAATGAAAGATATTTTAAATTATATCATGTGAAAAAACAGGATTTGTCCAATTATGATTTTGTGCTAGATACCACAAAGGAAACACCGGAAGAAGTAGCACAAAAAATTATGGAAGCTTATCAAAAATGGCTTATAGAGTAAAGATAAAATAGAAAAATAAAAGAGAAAAAGGAGAACGGGAAGTGCTAATTTTAGCAACTTCCCGTTTTTGGTTACCAAGACATGAACTGAATCGTTTGAGCCTTTTTATCTACCAAGATGGGAGCACGGTGCCCAGTCACATCCTGCAGATAGTTCTGCTCGGTTTTGCCCGCATTAATGGCAGAAACTATTGCCTGATAGATAGAATCAGAAGGAACCATATTGATTCCCGAAACCTTCCAACTTCCTACAGTATTCATTGTCCGTGTCATGATGTATGACCTCCTTAAATTTAATATATTATTATTATAACATAAATTCACATAAAAGTCAAAAAAGAATAAAAAGGAATAGTGTAAAATAGTTTCGGAATGCAAAAAAAGAAAACCTTTGATATAATGTTTTAAATAAAAAATATAACAAACA
>CANQTK010000002.1 GCA_947626735.1 uncultured Clostridia bacterium | reverse complement strand
TTCCGGCCATCTGCACCAACGACGTATCTGTTCGAACTAATAGAACAGATAATAAAAATATCATTCTGAAAAAGAATGGTATTTTTTTATTGTCAGTAATACCACATTATCTCCCGAGTTTTGTAACATTGGTCAAAACTCATAGGGGAGAACAATTTAGTTAAGTACACTAAAAAAATTTATTATTCTTGTTCAATATTATTTTCAGTAGGCAGATAAGTAGAAAATCAATTAGTAGCTGTTACATAACTTTCTAACGAAAGTATGTAACCCACTATAACATTTTCAAAATTACCATTTTGCAAAGGTGTCGTGGGCCCTAGCGGAGGCTCATAAATTATCTAATCTTGTGATAGATAATTTATGTTTCGCTTCCCTTTTGTTTTTAATATATACTCATTTTTTGGTGCGTATATAAATAAAATATTGAATTTTACACTTATGGCTTTCTTGATTTCTTATAAATACTAGACAAGTTTATTATTATTTTTAAATTTTTCACACCTTCTAATAACAAACTCGAAATTCTATATGTGACTCGTTTTCGATTTGTATCTAACATTTGGGGATTTTTAACATATTACAATCTTTTTTATTTTAGTAGTTTTAATTTTTGTAAATATATGATAATATAAATATAATAAATTCCAAACACAAATGAGGAGAAATAATGAACGCTCAAGATTTAAGAAAATTATTAGAACAAACCGATGATAAATTAAGTATTTTCGTGAGTAGCGAAACATTAAATAAATATGAGTTTAATGTAAGAGAATTTTTTGATTTAATTAGTGATTTTCTGAGTGATGAAGAAAAATTGAGATTATTTGATTATTCACACTTTATAAAATTTGAGGATTGGATAAAATGTGGAATAATTGGTCTTGTTTCTGATGAACATATAGTATTACAAATGATGAGTAATGATAATATTATAAATGGTTTTAAAAGTTATCAAGTAGTTGATATTATCAAAAAAATGAGTGATAGTGGAAAACAGCAATTATTACATAATCAAGATTTTATTAGAAAACATCAAATTGCTAATTATGAATTACAAGATATTATCTCAAGTTTAACCGATGAAGCAAGAACAGAAATATTGATGGATATAGACTTAATTACAAATAAATTACATTTAGAGGATTTCCAAATCACTGAATTAGTAAAAGGATTATCAAGTGAAGAATCTAAAAGTAGAATGCTTGAAGAATATGAATTACCAAATTATCTAAAGATTGATATTATAAATACGTTTAATAGTAACAATAAATTAGATATATTGTTAAAAGAGAATAATTTTAGTAAATATGATAGGATGAAAATATTACAATCAATAGATATTGAAACTTTAAGTAGATTTTTAGTAGAACACAAAGAATTTTGTGTTGAAAATGATATCCAACCATATGAAATTATACTTAATTTAGATATTGAAAAACAAAAGGATTTTATAGCAAATTTAGAAAATATGAATTTGACATTAAGTGAAAAAAGAGAAATACTAGCTACGCTAAAAGCAGATGTTAAACACAGTATTGATACAACCAATTTTCCAGAAGAATATAAAACAGCCCTTAGTATACAAACTACAGAATATGGTAGAATAAATATTTTGGATTTAGAAAGAAATTTAGAAGACTATCGCGGATTAGATAATTTAATGATAATAAATCCTGAAGAGTTTACAGAAGAACAGAGGGCTAAATTTATTAAGCTTTGTAACATCTGTCCAAATTTACAAGTTGTTAGTACATTAAATAATATTGTTGAATATATTTCAACTGCTAGTGAATATAAAGAAGCAGAAAAATGGATAAACTCAATAATCGATAATCTAAATCCAAAATATTCAAAAGCACAAAAAATGGCAGTAATAGACAATGCAATAGGTAAAAAAATAAGTTATAGTCCTGATTTTGACACAGAAGTGTTTGATAGTGCAGATTGTAGAGCTTTGTGGAAAATAATTAGTTCTGGTTATGGTGTTTGTAATGGAATAGCAAAAGTAGAACAATATATGCTTAATAGAGTTGGCATAGAAAGTAAAATTATAAGTAGTGGCACACACGCATTTTTAAAAATTAAGGATATGGAACTTCCACTTGCAAATGGAGAAATTGCAAAAGGCAATACTATACTAGATCCAACTTGGAATTTAACAAGACATAGATTTGGTGGAAAGCCTGATAACTTTTGTATAAATTATGAACAAGTAAGAAAAAATGATATTGATATCGAAGGCAAAGACCATAATTGTCATAAAAATGATGAACAGTTGCAAGATGCAACTTTAAATTTAGATGAACAAAGTTTGAGAAACTTATTTACAAGTGTTGGCTTGGCAGATAAAGATGGTCAATTTCCAATAAAAGATTTACTAGAGAAATCAAAACTATTAGATGAATTTTATACAAATCAACCAGAGCAAAATATTAGTAAACAATTTTTATTACTAAAGCTGACTTGTCCTGAATTTGCAACATGTCAAAATTCGAGTATTAGTATTTTAAGTGATGTGCTTTTAAGTAATGAAAATTTAAGATTTAATAAATGTGTTGTAGACAGAGTCTATAATAGAAAAGACAAGGAAAAAAGACCAATTATGTTTGTTTATATTGATTCAAATGAATTAGGAAAGAGATTTTACTTTGCTAATAAAGAGGAGGGACAATTTGTAGGATTAACACAAGAAGAATTTACCGAACAATTTGAATGTTATAAAGAAGATTTAAAAAAACATAAACGGACTTAGACCATGGGAAACTAAAGAACAAATAAAAGAAGATATCGATTTATCAAAGAGTTCTGGTAAAATAGTAGCTGAGGAGGGGCAAGAAAAATGAATATTATAAGAAAAGTAATTTTATTTATAAAAAATATATTTGCTAAAAAAGATGAAGTAAAAAAATTAGCAGAACCTAAAATAATTGTAAATGAAGATAAAAAAGAAACTTTTATGGAATCTTTAAAAATAACTACTACACCAAAAAGAACAAAAAAGAGAGTTGAAACATTAACTTGTGATGGAGATGGATTAGGAATACAAAGAAAAATAACTTGTTAAATAGAGAAAATAGCAGAGTTAGATAACTCTGCTATTACTAATTTTTAATAAAGTGTATTTAATCAATTCTTACTGGGTTAGGACTTGTGTCAACGATAAAGTCCTATAAAGAATAAATTAAGACTAGCAATATGTATAATTGATAGTATTTATACTAATCTAAAATATAATAAAACTGAAATGTATGCAAAATTTAATAATAAGTTAAAAGAAATTGATGATGAATATAGGACTACCTTAATAAACTTTACTAAATACCACCTTATAATGTTTGTAATAGCTAAAATAGTGAAAATGACAAAAGAAGGACAAAATCAAGTTGCATTATATATATTTAATAATATTAATGCATAGGATAATATCAATGTAAAAAAGTGTAAAACTTGAAATTTATGTTAAAATATAGTATAATTGTAATAGATACCTTTGTATCAACAAACAATAAACTGCTATATTATAGCAGATTGGAGGACTTTCTATGTTAAAACACTTTGTGAAATTTTCGTACCCTGGCATCATTGTCGGCCACTCACATGAGGAAATCGCAGAGCGGAAGCCTGAACTTGTAACCGTTCCTAAAGAGGCTTTTGCCTATCGCTTCTACGATCAGGAACAGACCGTTGTTAATGGAGAACTGATAGGAGGAGAATGCAAGAACTATTCTAGGTTCACTTACTTCGGTAAGGTTTATACTTTGGAAAAAGTTAAAATGCTGTTCCCTCATCTCACAATTCTCATTAGCAATATGGAATGCAACGGCTTGAACAAAGTTGTTCAGACTCGCGGCGGTAACTGGTTCCCCCTCGAAGAAGGAGATATAGTTATCGAATAACGATTCACAGAACCCTCTAAACAAGAAAGAAGGAGAGTGTAAATACACACTCCTTCTTTCTTGTTTCATATTTACTAATTCTTTTTTCTTTTCTTCCAATTCTAGTTGTTTTACTGGATTAATAAAAGTATAAATATCTTCTTGAAAATTTTTAATTCATTTTTTTGATTCTTTAGTTCCAAACTTATGATAAATCTTATCTATCAATTTTTCTACTGTTTCATAGAATTTATCAATGATTTTATGCAAATGATGATTTTCTTTTTCTAACTTATGAATTTTGTACTTATATTCCTTTTGTATGAACAACGGAACAAACATTAGATGTAAATGTAGTGCTCTTTCATCTAAATGTACTACTGCAGCAATAAATAAATCTATGAAAAATCATAAAAAAATCAAATCATTATTTAATTTTTTTATGATTTTTCATTGCTTATTTTATTTTTTTCAGTATAATTAGTTTATGATGGAAGAAAAACAAAGATATCGACATTTAAACCAATATTTAAAAGAAAAATTAGGAGAGCGCACCCTTAAAATTTGTGTGGATGGTGGCTTTACTTGTCCTAACCGCGATGGTAGTTTGTCCTATGGCGGTTGTATTTATTGTAGTGAAAAAGGCTCTGGCGACTTAATTCATTCTGCTTCTAATATTACAGAGCAAGTAAAAAATTATTTAACAAGTTATCGCGCCAAAAGAGCTAACCAATTTATCGTATATTTTCAAAATTTTACTAATACCTATGATACTATAGAAAATTTAAAGAAAAAATATGATGCTGCACTGATTGATGATAGAATTGTAGGACTTTCTATTGGAACAAGACCAGATTGCATCACAGCAGAAATTGCCCAACTTTTAAAAAGTTATGCAAAAAATTATTATGTCTGTGTCGAACTTGGTCTTCAAACTAGTAACGAAGAAATCGGCAAAAAAATCAATCGTTGTTATACTAATAAACAGTTTACGCATGCCGTTCAACTTTTACAACAATATGGGATTGAAGTAGTTGCTCATATCATGCTTGGTCTTCCATTTGAAACCAAAGAAGATATTAAAAATACGGTTAATTTCATTAATTCCCATCCTTTGCAAGGTGTTAAAATTCATTCTACTTATGTAGTAGAAAATACGGTTTTAGCCCAAATGTATCAACAAGGTAACTATGAACCTTTATCTTTTGAAAATTACATGGAAAACTTAGTTGATATCATTACACATTTAAATCCCAATTTTGTTATTCACAGAATTTCTGGTGATGCACCAAAAGATATTTTACTAGCACCTGCTTGGAATAGACATAAAAAATGGGTATTAAACGAATTAGATAAAAGGTTAAAAGAAAAAAATTTATGGCAAGGTAAATTTTATGAGAATATCGATTGTATTACCAATCATTAATTTTTATTTATAAAAATTAGTCATTGACTCTTCCCTCTTTATTATTATATAATAAAGAAAAATTAAAGGAGGTAGAGGCAATGATTATTGATTTACCGCAACATTCACCCAATGAATCTCTTATCATTAATGACACCATGAAAATACAAGACGGACTCTTAACCTTACAATTTCCTATTAACTTTAAAGATTGCATGTATGCTTTAACTTATTTTATGAAAGGAAATGAAAAATGTTTTTATTGTAACCGGACTTTTCCAAAAGACAAAATTACATTAGACCATTTTATTCCTCAAAATTTTGGTGGTCCCACTATTCCTAACAATTTATTTCCTGCTTGTAAAAATTGCAATTGTGAAAAAACAAATATGTTAAAACCTTTTTACGATAGCTATCTAAGTTTATCTACAACAAAGGAAAGAAAGCAATTCGTTAGTGATTTTCAACAAATGTGTCATTTTTTACATCGCTGGTATGGGTTTGCTTTTATTAAAGATTGGGTAGAAGAAAAAGAAATTGATCATATTATTGTGAATATTTCGTTAGATGGTAGTTACAAAGGAAAAAAATATAAAAAAATAAAAGAATTTTATAAACAATATCAACATTTTCAAAAACCCCTTATTCTAGATCGAAAAAATTTTTTACTAGATGGCTTTACGACTCTTATGTTTGCCAAAGATAATGGCATTAAAGTAGTTCCAGTTATTGTTCTTGAAAATGTAGAAGTCATTTTTTAAACATAAAAATAGAGAATATGCACATATTCTCTATTTTTATGTTTTCCTAATTGCCTTGCACAATAGGATCTATCATTTGATACTTTCTTTCATAATCTTTGGTATCTTCATAGGCTTTATAAACTTCTGATTTATTTTTCTTTAAGAAATTGATAATTTGATACACATCAATCCAAATTTGATTTACTCCATCTTTTTGTGATTCATCAAAAATTAACTGCATACCAAAATGTAAATGTGGTACATTAATATTATTTACATTTTCTTTTGTGCTATAACCTGTCATGCCTAAATAACCAATGACATCCCCTGCTTGCACAATTTTGCCCTCTTCCATATTCTTGGCATAGGGATGGTTTTTTCTTAAATGTGCATAATAGTAATATCTTTTTCCATCAAAACTGCGAATACCAATACGCCAACCGCCATATTGATTCCAACCACATGCTTCTACAATACCCGATTCTACCGCAATAATAGGTGTTCCAATGGAACCCATTAAATCATTACCCAAATGAACTCGTTTGTAACCATAAGATCTACTATTACCAAAATCATCATAGTGGCTAAAGCCATAGTTTTTGGCAATAGGCAAAAAAGCTTTTATTCCATATTTTTCTTTCCAAGTTTTTGTTCCATCTTCTTGTAGTGTTTCTATTTTGTAATTTCCAATAAATTGGCATAAAACAGCATTATAAGCCTCTATATAATAAGAATATAATTTCATATCTTTTGTGATTTCTTCCATTGTCTCCCCCTCTTTTAGCCTTGCCACTACATTATCTAAATCTTTTTGTTGAAAAGATTTGAAGTTTCCACCATATTTGCTTGCTAAATAAGAAAGTAGTTCAATCCAATTAAACTCTACCTCTTGATTCTTTGTATGAGAGTCTATATCTAATTTTGCCGTCTTTTCCATAAGTTCTAAAGGGACCTTATAGTCCACCCATTTAATATATGTTTTCTTTTCTTCTTTTGCTTCTTCTGCTAATGCATTAGAAGTAATAAAAAATAAAAAAAGGCTACTAACTAAAATAAAACTTATGATTCCTATTATGATATATCGTTTTCTTATTTTTATTGCTTTTAAAACCAATGCTTTCACCTCGCAGTATATTTATATTAAGTATTGCAAAAAAAAAGAACAAGACTTTTGTCTTGTTCTTTCTATGAATTCATATTTATATTGAAATCATTCTTATTTTTTGTTTACTAAATCTTTTAAAGCTTTTCCTGCTTTGAATACTGGAGCTTTAGAAGCTGGTATTTTGATTTCTTCTTTCGTTTGTGGATTTCTTCCTTTTCTAGCTGCTCTTTTTCTTACTTCGAAAGAACCAAATCCAACAAGTTGAACTTTGTCTCCTTTTACTAATGTTTCTGTTACAGTTTCAACGAAAGCGTTTAATGCTGCTTCAGCACCTTTCTTTGTGTCTCCTGTTTTAGCTGCGATAGCTGCGATTAAATCAGATTTGTTCATTTAAATTACCTCCTATAAGAACATATGTAGATATTTGTTTTTTATCTACTACTAACATTATTCGCCAAGGTTTTTCAAAATCCTTCTTTTTTTTCATTTTTTCTTTTCTCAAACCTTTACCGCCGTATGGTTTTGTGCTTGTTTGCTTTGAAAATCTGCTATTTTACTGGCTTTTAAGCTTCTTTGTATAAACCAAACTTTTCTAATATTTTGTATAACTTTTGGCCGTAAGGAATCATAAATATCTCTTCTTTGGTAAATATTTTAAATGCAATAACCGCTAGTACATATATAGCAACAGCGACTAACATTGCAATTATTGTTGCCATTTTTCCTGCGTTTATACCACCAAGCATAAAATAGACAGCATAAGAACAAACCCCCATAGCGCTAACTGCTAAAATTGGTTTTAGAATGAATTTTGAAAAACTTAATTCTAATTTCATATTGGCTCTTAATACGTTAAAACCAATAAAGAAAGCGACAGCATGGCATACCACCGTTGCAAAAGCAGCCCCTGCTGCTCCTATGGCAGGAATTGGTACTAATATTAAATTTAAAATACATTTTAAAGCCACCCCTATTAACAAAGCAATTGCTGGTGTCATAATTTTTCCTAAGCCTTGTAGTGCTCCATTCACAGTTTGTTCTAATACTGTAAAAATAATTGCTAAAGAACTTACTTGAAAAATAAAAGCTCCTTCTGGTGCATTAGGAAATAGCAAATTTAAAATTGGTCCAGCAAAAATAATCATACCTACCATGCAAGGAAGTCCAATTAACATGGTAACAAGTAAAGAAAAAGAAACTCTTTTTGTTGCAGTTTTCATATCTCCTTGTGTTTTTGCTTTGGTAATGGCTGGTACTAAAGCAGTAGCAAAAGCAATATTAAACGATAATGGCAAAGAAGTTAAAGTATCTACTTTTCCACTTAAAATTCCATATTGTTTTAATGCATTTTCTTCACTTAAAAAAGTTTGCAAACTTCTTTTTACTGTTGTTGAATCAATATTTCTATTTAAAGAAGTTAAGATAGCACTTAAAGACATAGGAATCGATACCGATAAAATATTTTTAACAGTCTTCCAGATACTTTTTGTTTCATAATTTTTAGAACAAACAATTTCTTTGGCTAGATCTTCTCTTCTTATTTTATAGAATAAATATAAATAGAAAAAGCTTGTAATGGTGGCAAGAGTAGTAGCTAAATTAGCTCCTGCTGCCATTAATAAAGTATTGACCCCTGAACAAATCGCAACGATTTCTACGACTAAAATAGTAAAGACTGTCTTAAATAGTTGCTCTATTGTTTGAGAATTAGCCGTTGCTTTCATATTTTCTCTACCATTAAAATACCCACGAAATACACTAATAATAGCTACAAAGAAAATAGCTGGTGATAGTGCTACTAAAGTTAACTCTGCTTCTGGTATAGCAAGCCAAATGTTAGCAATATAATGAGCGCCAAAAAACAATAATAAAGTACCTAATAACCCAATAATAGCAAAAGTGCCAAAAGCAATTTTAAAAACTCGGTGAGCACCTCTATAGTCTCCTTTTGCTATATGTTGCGATACCAATCTTGCCACAGCATTTGGTACCCCTGTGGAAGAAATCGTTAAAAGTAAAGCATAAATAGAAAAACCAGCACTATAAATGGCATTTCCTTCATCTCCAAATCCTTCTCGATTTGTTAAGTACCATTTATAAACTAAGCCAAGAAGTTTAATAAGCACTTGTGAAAACATAAGTGCCATTACTCCTTGCATAAAGCTTTCCCCCATTCCTTTTTTTTCTTGCTTTTTCTTAAAACCTAACATTGTTCTTTTTTTATCTCCTTGTATTTTTTCTTATTACAGATTATATGCATAAATAAAATAATATTCAAGTATTTTTTTATATTCTTAGTAATTTACTTTTATGCTGTTTATAAAAAGAATCCTTTTTTTCTTAAAATTATCAATAAATTTGTTCAAAATACTTGATTTTTTGCATATTTTGTAAGATAATATAGTTGGAATATTTTAATTTTGAAAGTGGTGAAAAACTTGAAGTATATAGACAAATTTTTAAAATTCTTGAAAACTGATCGAAATACTTTTGTTACCTATATATTAACGCTTCTTTCTATATACTTTATGGTAGATAGAATAATAGAAGTTTTATTTTTGATTTTTACAGGGGTTAGTGTGTCTTATTGGGGACCTTTCATGTATACTTTTGCACTTGCATGCCCTGTATTTGCCTTTTTATTTGGCTTTGCCTCTAAATTTGCAAGCTCTAATAAGATGAAGTCTACGTTATTTAATGTATACGTTATTTGTTTATACACAATTGCCATATCTATGGTAGTACAATGGGTAAATCAATTAGTTTGGTTTGGTCTATTATCTCTTCCTGGTTATTCTGTCCTTGCTACTGAATTTTCAGAATTATTTAGGCCAGCTTTGTCTGCTATTGCTATTTATTTACCACTAACCACTGTTCCCGTTCTATTTAATTTCTTATACAAAAAGGTATACGATACTCGTTTACTACAAGAATCTATTTGGGATTATGGTGGAATTAAGCTAACCAATGTAACGGATGGTACAGGTGCTTATTCTTGTGAAATGTTTATTTGTATGAATAAAGAAACTGGAAATAAAGAAATTATTCCAGAGGGAAGCCGTTTTAATCAATTTTTAGTAGTAGGTCCTTCTGGAACAGGAAAAACTTCTCTTGTTTTTGAACCAATGGTGGCAAGAGACATTGAGAAAAAATATTTCTTTTTCTCTACGGCTAAAGAAATGGGCTATACTGCTTTAAAAACAGGCATTGCCACTTTAAATGCACCATTTAACAATGACTATTTAAATTCTCATTTTTCTTTAAACATGTTAATACCAGTACAAGGAAAAGAAGCTTTATATAAAACTTATATGAAAAAGATGATTCTAGGAGAATCGGGTGGAAAATATATTTATAAAACTTTAGGTTTAACTTCTATTTCTCCTGATTATGAATCCATTTCTCACATGATGGAAGTAGCAGAAAACTTTCATGTTCCTTACCATATTGTAGACCCTAACGATAGAAACTCTATTGGATTAAATCCATTTGTATACGATAATCCTTTAAAAGCTGCTGGAGTATTTAGTTATGTATTAAAAGCAATGTATCAAGGTACTTTAGATAACATTGATAAAGTTAATTTAGAAAATGATGCTATTGAAGCTTTAGAAAATATTTGCACTATTTTAAAAGCATCTTACCCAATTATTTATAAAGATAAAGATTATTTACCAACTCTAGAAGATGTTTTAAAATTATTTAGAAATATTGATGCTATTGAAGATTTATGTAAGAAATTAGAAGCCATTCCTGAAATTGCAGAAGAATATACAATACAATTACAATATTTTAAAAAGCATTTTTATCATGATTCACCTAGAAGATTACAAATGGAAAAAGCTGTACAATATGCTTCTTCTATTTTTGAAAAATTACTTCGTTACCCAGGTGTTAAAACGATTATTTGTAACAGAACTAATAATATTAATTATGATACCGTATTAGAAAATGGTGAAGTCGTTTTCTTATGTACTAGAAGAGGTGACTTAGGCCCAAGTGTTCACAAAACATTCGGTTTGTTCTTTATTCTTCTAATGCAAAATGCTGTACTAAGAAGACCAGGAAATGAAAGTACAAGAGTTCCTCATTTCTTATATATTGACGAGTTTCCTGAGTTTATTTCCAAAGTAACAGAACCAATTTTTACCTTGTATCGAAAATATAAAGTTGGAACTACTATTTCTTCACAAACTCTTGCTCAATTAGGTGCTGTTAGTGAAAAATATAGACAAACGATTGTCTCTAATTGTATTAATAAACTTGTCTTTGGTAACAATTCTATTGAGGAAAACGATTGGTGGTCTAAAGAATTTGGTAATATTCGTCATTGGAAATTTAGCAATACTTACGACACTGCCAAAGGTGAATATGATCCAAAATATGGTGGTATTGAATGGGCTTGGAAGCCTAAATTTGCACCAGATAAAGTAAGAGCTACTACCTTTAAATCTTGTTTATTTAAATATAAAAATAACAAAGGTGGTATTGAAGTCGTTGATGGTAAAATGGACTTTATGGATTCCAAATACAAAGAACCACATGCCGATAAAAAATATGATTTTGAAAAATTTACGAATGGCATCGCAGAAGAACCTGAACCAAAAAAGAAAAAGTCAAAAAATTGGAAAGAAGAAAGTAATTTTACAGAAGATAGTAATGGAGATATTGATCCTATTCAAATGGATAATTCAGATACTAAATTCTTGTTTGATAATGAAGATGGAATTGTATTTGACTTAAAAAAAGGAAATCCAAACGGATAAAAAAAGAGGGGTACCCTTAAAGGATATCCCTCTTTTTTTTAAATTCCTAATAATTTTACTTCTACATCGACCATTTTATATTTTTTGGTTTCTGCATCTTGTTTAAATTCGACTAAGGTTTTAGCTAATGTTTCTTCGTTTTGTCTTAAATCTGTTGAAAAATATAATTTAATTTGTGGTATTTCTACTTGATTGACAACAATCGTTTTAAATGTTTCTGCCATATGCTTTTCATCTTCACAAATAAAAATTAATTGTGGCATAGAAGAAAAGTTTGAATCTCCTGGTACAAAGTTTTGATAAAAGTCTTGATATAGTCTCATCTTTTCTACTAATTTCTTTTCCCATTCTTCTTCACGTCTTACTACTTCAAATACAAATTGTAATGCTTTTCCGTTTTTCGTAAGTTTTACAGAGCCACCTGTTGCTTTAAATATTTTACCTGTCATTTTTGCGTTAATTGCTGGCTTTGGAATGTAGGAATCAAATGCTTTTACCTTTCTTAAATAGGCAATAATGGTTTGGTTCCCTGCTAATCTTTTCTTAATCATAGGAACTGGTTTTGTATTATCGGTTGGTTGCCATTTACAATCTATTCCTCTAGAATTTAATAAATATTTTCCCATTTTTTCTAAACAATAGATACGATAAATACCTTTTCCTTCTTCTGAACTAAAATAATATCTAGTAAGAATTTTGGATTTTACTAATTGCTCTAATTTATTATTTAACTTATCTTGGGACTTGGCATCAATACCTTTCCATTGTAATAATTGGAAAATTTGTCTTGATGTCATAAATTCAAATTCGTTTACTAATTCAATGATGGAAAAATGAATATCACTAATATGTCCAATGTTAATTTTGTGTATAATTTGGTTCATAGATACATATCCATCTTTTCCGTCAAAGGTTTTAATTTCGCCTTCTCGAATGGCAAATGGTGATACTTGCGCTTTAATTTCGTTATCTTCTACCATATTTTCCTCCTTTATAAGATAATTATCTTACATTAAAATTTATTTTACAGAATAATTAATTTTACCTTCTTCTTATCTGGTATAATCTTTTTAATATAAACATTGACATTTTGTCCATATTCGATGCCGTCTTTATATTCGGCAAGACCTACTAGGTTAGGAGTAAGTTCTACAAAAATCCCATTTTTTGCTTTTTCCGTTTCTCTTGCAATTCCTACAACAGTAGAACCTTCTTCAAATTTTTTGGCATTCTCTTCCCAAGAACCTAATAACTCTTTATAAGATAGAAGGACTTTATTATTTTCTCTATCTATTAATTTTACCATAAATTTTGCTTTTTGTCCAATTTTTAGTCTTTCAAAAGGTGATTTGATTCTTGCCACAGACATATCTTCAATATGAACGAGTCCAGATAAGGTATCGGATAATTTTACAAATGCTCCATATGGCTTAATTCCCGTCACAATTCCCTCTACGATTTGTCCTTCTTCTAATGCAGCAATTTCTTTTGTTTTTCTTTTTTCCAAAGCATGAATATCTTCTGGTTTGATACCATCTACTTTAATTTTATATTCCACTTTTTTCTCCTTTTTCTTATGTTTTTTTTATTATATAAATAATTCCTTTTTTTGTAAATACTTCTTTTTTTATTTTCTTTTCATTCATAAAAGTCTCTATTAACTTTTGATTGGCTATTTCATTAACTTTTCTACTTCTTCTTGCGTTAAATAACGCCACTGTCCTATTTTTAAATCTTTGACATTAATCTCACCTATTTTAGAACGGTGCAGAGCTAATACTTTTTTTCCTATGGCTTCACACATTTTTCTTATTTGCCTATTTTTTCCTTCATGAATACTAATTTCTAAACGAGATATGTTCTTTTCTTCCTCTATTTTTAAAATGCGTACTTTAGCAGGTTTGGTTACATATTCTTCGTCAATGACTACTCCCTTTTTTAAAGTTTCTACTTCTTCTTGTGTCACGCTCCCTTTTAATGTAACAGTATAGGTTTTTTCTACTTCATGCTTTGGATGAGTAATATGGTAAATAAAGTTACCATCATTGGTTAAAATGAGAGCACCTGAAGTATACATATCTAGTCTTCCTACAGGAAGCAAATTATTGCCTGCTCCTTTTACTAAATCGACAACCGTATTTCGATGAAATTGGTCTTTTACGGTTGTGACATAATCAATTGGTTTATTTAAAAGGACATAGGTTTTTTGCTCTTGCTTTTTTACTTCTTTTCCTTCAAATTCGATTTTATCTTTTTGAGGATTTATTTTTGTTCCAAGTTCTAATATGACTTTTCCATTGACTTTTACTTTTCCTTGCAAGATATATTCTTCTGCTTTTCTTCTTGAAGCAATTCCTTGATTGGCTAAATATTTTTGCAAACGTTCTAGTTCTTCCATGGTTTTATTCTCCTTAATTTTAATAAATCAAATGTTATGATATAAATTTATATCCTAACATTTGATTTATTTGCATTCTTCTAATTTACAAATAGTTTCCTCAAAATACTTTGGCAATTTTGCTTCTAATTTCATTTCCTTATTTGTAATAGGATGCATAAATTCTAATTTTTGAGCATGAAGGCATTGACCTTCTATATGAAATTCATTTTTTCCGTTGGAATATACCATATCTCCTACCACAGGATGTCCAATTTCTGCCATATGTACTCTAATTTGGTGGGTTCTTCCGTGTATCGATTTTTACTTCAAGCAGTGTATAACTTGCTTTGGAAGTAGTATATCGATTTAATACTTTGAAATGAGTAATGGCTTCTTTTCCCTTTTTTGTAACTGCCATCTTTTTTCTATCTTTGGTGCTTCTTCCAATTGGCATATGAATGGTTGCTTCTTCTTCCGCAATGATTCCTCTTACTAAAGCAAGATATGTTTTTTTTACTTTTCGATTCTTAATTTGCTCTGATAGAGCAATATGAGTTTTATCATTCTTGGCAATCATTAAAAGGCCAGAAGTATCTTTATCTAATCGATGCACAATGCCAGGTCGTAACTCTCCTCCTATTCCTGATAAGCTTTCTTTGCAATGAGCCATAATAGCATTTACAAGAGTTCCGTCTAAGTTTCCATTGCCGGGATGAACTACTAAGCCTTTTTGTTTATTGACTACTAGCATATTTTCATCTTCATAAACAATCTCTAATGGAATTTCTTGTGGCTTTAACTTTACTTCTTTTGGAGGGTCTATTTCAATTTGAATTTCATCTTGTAATTGTACTTTATAAGAGGCTTTTTCTACCTTTCCATTAACCGTTATTTTTTGTTCTTCTAGTAACTTTTGTATCATACTTCTAGATAAGTTTTCTTCTTTTTTGGCAAGGTAACTATCTAGCCTTATTTTTTCTTCGTCTACTATGATTTTTTTCATCAAAACTTTCCTTCCTTTTTATCGTTCAAATCAAGTTCTAATAACTAAGATTAGAACTTGATTTACTTTGCTTTATTTCTTTACATTTCTTTCATAAATTACAAAATAATCGTCTTTGTATAGTTGTTGATAGTTTTCATCTCTTGATAAAAACATATTTAGTTTTGCATTGTTCACAAGGATGACATGGGTAATTTCATATTTTTCAAATTTGGTTTCATAATAGGTCCCAATAGAAGAAATATTCATATAATCTGAGAAAATATCTCTTCCTTCTTCTTCCCCTTCTTTTTTATTAAATTCTGGTGCATATAAATCTGCTCTAGAATCAATAAAGACTGGAATTCCTCTAAATAATAAATAACTACCATAGTTATATTCGTTATATAATCTTATATTCTCTATGTCCAAATTTTCTAATATCCAATTAGATGCTGCAACAGGATACTTACTTTCATTAACAAATTTTTCTTCTACTTTTGGTTTAATCATAATACAACAAATAAATAAAATGATAGTAATCGTTAATACCTTTCCCCAAAAAGTAGTCATTAATTTCATAAATTCAACACTACCTTGTGGGTCATACTTATGAATTAAATATTGTACCCATTTAGCAAAAATAGGAATTCCTATTAATACGAATAACGAAACTTGCCTTCTTGACATGAAGCTTAAGAAAATAAGACCTGCTATCATAAAAAAGTCCGATAACTTTATTTTAACGTCCGTAAAAATAAGAATAGCAAATACTAAAGCCAATGCAATCATCGTTTCTTTATCGTTATATAAAGTAAGTGGCAAATGCTCACTAATATTTTGCGTAGTAGTTCCTTGCATTGTTTTTACTAAATAAGTATAAGGAGCATCTTTAAGTGGTGTTAGTAATCCTGTAAAAGCACAAAGAATCATTACCAAAATAAGCCATTTCACTGCCTTATTTTTTTTGATTTTCAACTTATAAAGATGTTCTCTTCTTTGATTCATGTTTGCTATAATTTTGGCTTCTTTTTCTTCTTGTAAAATTAAATTTTGTTTTGCCTTTTCTAAGTCTTCTTCTAGCTGTTTTCTTTTTTCTTCTGTCTTTTCTTTTGCCAACTTTCTTTCTATCTTATTTACTTTATATTTGTGAACAAATAGAATAAATTTAGAAATAAGATTTGCCTCTAAGATACTTGCTATAATGTATTCTGCTATATAAGGTGCAAATAATACAAAGAAAAATGGCCATACCGCAACATGTACGTTCGCAATCATAATAGAAAGTATTATGATTCCTATAGCATATCTTTTTTTCTTCGTTTCTAGAAAGTTTTCTATGCATAAAATAGTTAATAGAAATAAATTAAAAGTAAGTAATTGGGCACGAGCTGCTATAAAATCTTTTAATAGGAAAATTGCTAACAAAGAAAGAAAAAAAGAAAATAATACATTTTTACTTGTTTTATGAATGGTAATATAAAGAAGAATTCCTAACAAGCAACATAAAATGACAGTGGATAAATAAATGAATAGCATTCCTCCATCTGCAATAGGTAACATTTCTCCTAAATGATAAATCAAATAAATACCTGTATCATAGGCCCAGTGTGGATAAGTATAAGGTAAGTCTTCATGCCACGAAAAAGGATCTTGCAAATCGATACCATTTTGCATAATATGTTCTCCTATCTTTATGGTGTAAAACGTATCATTTTGCAACGTGACTGGTGAAATTGCAACACAAAATAAAACAATACATACGATTGCTAAAATATGAAATTTCATTTTGACTTTTTTTTCTTCTACTTCCATTTTCATTCCTCGCTTTATTTTTATTTGCTTGTATTATATACTAAAAAGCTTGTATTCGGCAAGTTTTTTTGGTATAAATATCGAAAATCTACTAACGGAATACATAGTGCGAAAATAAAAAACCACGAGTTGTGAGCTCGTGATTTTTTAATGATAAGAAAAATTATTTTAAAATTCGAATACTATTTAAAACAGTTAAAAGACTAACTCCTGTATCTGCTACAACTGCTAACCATATTGGTGCAACCCCAACAAAGCCCAAAGTTAATACCACAATTTTTATCATTAAGGAAAATAGAATGTTTTCTTTGATGATTCGTATGGTTTTTTTTGCAATAGAAAGAATATTAGGAAGTTCTTCTAAACGATTCGAAATAAAAATGCCATCTGCTGCTACTTCTGCCATTTCTGCTGCTCCTTTCATAGCAATACCAAAATCTGCTTCTGCTAGGACAGGACTATCGTTAATTCCATCTCCTACAAAAATCACTTTTCCTTTTTTCTTAAGCTTTTTTACCGCCTCTTGCTTTTGCTTTGGAAGTAAACTTGCTAATACCTTTGGAATACCTATTTTACTTGCTATTTTATTAGCATTTTCTATGTTATCTCCTGTTAGCATCGTGATGTTTTCTATTTTGTTTTTCTTTAATTTTGCTATCATACTAGTTATATTTTCACGAATTTCTTCCTTAAAAGTGATATAACCTTCTACTTTACCATCTATTATAATATAATTTGCTTGCTTTTCGACTGGCGTTTGTAGATGATTTTTTTCTAAAAGCTTACTATTTCCAAATAAAATTTCTTTTTGCTTGATTTTGCCTGAAACACCATATCCTGCTATCTCTTCATATTGTTCTACTTGCTCACTTACTTCTAGTTTTTCTTTTTTTGCCTGTTCTTGAATTGCAGTAGAAATAGGATGATTTGAATTTTTTTCTAAACTATATACATATTTTAATAATTCTTCTTTGGTATACCTGCCTGTTACTACGAATTCATCTATTTTCATTTTGCCTGTTGTTAAAGTTCCTGTTTTATCAAAGGCAATTTGCTTGGCTTGTGCTAAATTTTCAATATGCTTGGTTCCTTTTACTACCATACCTTTTTTGGA
The DNA here is from genome assembly GCA_947626735.1 of uncultured Clostridia bacterium. Taxonomy (GTDB): domain Bacteria; phylum Bacillota; class Clostridia; order TANB77; family CAG-508; genus UMGS1663. Next base: position 55,217 of record CANQTK010000002.1, on the reverse strand, counting down.
AATGGCACCGATACATGAGAAGAATGCTAAAGGTACGGATATGACAATACTACATGGGCAAGAAGCAACTAAAAATACCAATGCTCTCATCACCCAAGTTTTTATTTCTTGGTTCAAAATAAGTGGTGGTAATAGGGCAATAAGAAGAGCAAGTAGTATTACCACAGGAGTATAAATTTTTGAAAATTTGGTAATAAAGGCTTCTGTTCTTCCTTTATTATTGGTTGCTTCATATACTAAATCTACAATTTGAGATGCCATAGAATGCTTTTCATCTTTTTCTACCAAACAAGTTAAACTTCCATTTAAGTTGATACTACCAGATAAAATGGACTCTTCTTCTTTTACAAAAACTGGCCTACTTTCTCCTGTAATGCTTGACATATCAAGGCTCGAAGTTCCTTTTAAAATTTTGCAATCTAGGGGAACCATTTCTCCTGGTTTTATCAAAATAGTTTCTCCTACTTTTATGTTCTCTACCTTTTCTTGTTGCATTTCACCGTCTATTTCTATTTTATGAACTGTTTTTACTTTTCTTTCTATTCTGTTTTTGATACTTTGATTTGAATTTTCTACTGCTTTTTCTTCTAAAAATTCTCCTAACCTGAATAGCAAAATAACCATACAACTTTCTGGAAATTCGCCTAAAACAAAAGCAGCTATAACAGCAATGGTCATTAAGGTATCTTCTTCAAAATTAAAATGAAAAATATTTTTAATTCCTTCTATTATTAACTGATACCCTGATAAAAGCACTACTAGTAAATAAATGACTATTTTATCTATTTTTCCTATTGGTAAAAAAAAGGTAATTATAAATAAAATAATAGAAAGAACATACCATATTATTTCTTTTTTATTTTCTTTTTCTTCCGTTTTGGTATCTTCTTGCAAATTACAATTGCGACAACGTTTACAAGTTGCTTCTTTCATATTTATGCTTTTCCCCCTTTTTCCTCTCTTACATGATCTAGTGCCATGGTAATAATTTTCTCAATGTGTTCATCTTGAAGGCTATAATATACTTGTTTTCCTTCTTTACGATATTTCACTAATTTCGAAGTTCTTAAAAGTTGTAATTGGTGTGATACATTGGATTGACTAAGACCTAAAAGCTCACTTAAATCACACACACATAGTTCGTTATTTAAAATGCTACATATAATTTTTAGTCTAGAACTATCGGCAAATAATTTAAACATATCTGCCATTTCCATAATTTCGTCAAAATTAGGTTCTTCTTTTTTGACTTGTTCTATTTTATGATAATGAGGGCATTTTTCATTGCAAATAAATTCTTTTTCGTCCATTTTTTATCCTCCTTATTTTATTCTATTCTTAATTTATGAATATATGAATATCTATTCATATATTAACTTAAAAAAATTATTTTGTCAAGAGATTTTATTATTTTTCTTTCCTTTCTTTTATGTCATTATGTTTTATTCATATTTTGCGTATTTTGACGGAAAAATACATAATACAAAAAGGAAAAACCACGACTCTGCATCTCGTGGTTTTTCTGATACTTTATTTTTATCCATTTATTTGTTTTGCTACTTCTTCTGCGAAGTTTTCTTCTCTTTTTTCTAATCCTTCGCCTTTTTCAATTCTTGCAAATCTTATAATTTTAGCTCCTTTTGCTTCTACCATTTTGCCTACTTTTTCATCTGGATTTTTTACAAAAGGTTGCTCTACTAAACAAATTTCACCATAGAATTTTCCAATTCTTCCTTGTACCATTTTTTCTGCTATTTCAGCTGGTTTTCCTTCATTCATTGCTTGTGCTTTTAAAATTTCCATTTCTTTATTTACTCGATCTTGTGGTACAGAGTTCCTATCTAAATATTCTGGTCTTGCTGCTGCAATTTGCATACATACATCTTTAGCAAGTGTTTCGTCTGCATTTTCCATTTCTACTAGTACAGCAATTTTTCCATCTCCATGGATGTAAGTTGCTACCATTCCATTCTCTGTTTCAAATCTTTCAAAACGACGAATTGACATATTTTCTCCAATGGTTGCAATTTTAGAGGTTAATACATCTCCTACTGTTTTTCCTGTGTCTACCATAGATTCTTGTGCTAATAACTCCTCTACATTTGCTGGATTTTTCTCTGCAATTTGTTTTGCGACATCTGCAACAAAAGTTTTAAATTCTTCATTTTTTGCAACGAAGTCTGTTTCTGCATTGACTTCTACAACAACACCTACTTTTTTATTATCGCTAATATAGGCTGCTGCTAGTCCTTCTGCTGCAATTCTTCCTGATTTTTTAGCTGCTTTAGAAAGTCCTCTTTCACGTAATAACTCAATTGCTTTCTCTTCGTCTCCATTGGTTTCTGTTAATACTTTTTTGCAGTCCATCATACCTGCACCTGTTTTTTCTCTTAACTCTTTTACTTGACTTGCTGTAATCATTTTATTTCCTCCCTTTTAACTTTATCCTAATTTCTAATGGAACACTAGTTTCTCTTAGTATTCCTATATGGAATAAGGAATATACTACGTTATTTTTCTAATAGATTTCCTTACCCCATTTTAAAAGAGTAGAGCAGATAAAGGCTCTACCCTTTTTTCTTTTTATTCTTCCACAGTTTTCGTTGTTTCTTCTGCTACTTCTTCTGTCTCTTCTTCGTTTGCTACCACTTCTTCAATGCTTTCTTCTTCATGTTCTTCTTCTGGCATATCCATATCCATGGATTCTCCTTGTCTTCCTTCAATAATAGCATTTGCCATGGTATCTGCAATTAATTTAACAGCACGAATTGCATCATCGTTTCCTGGAATTGGGTAATCTAAATCTTCTGGATTACAGTTGGTATCAATTAAACCTACTACTGGAATTCCTAATTTTTTAGCTTCTAAAATAGCAATTCTTTCTTTTTTAGGATCAACTACGAAAAGAACTCCTGGAATTTCCGTCATTTCTTTAATTCCACCTAAGTTTTTCTCTAGCTTTTCCATTTCTTTCTTTAAAAGAATGACTTCTTTTTTAGGTAGTACATCAAAAGTACCATCTTCTTGCATGGTTTCTAATTCTTTCAATCTTTCTACTCTTTTACGAATAGTTCCAAAATTAGTAAGCATTCCACCTAACCATCTTTGGTTAATGTAATACATACCACTCTTTTCTGCTGCTTCTTTCATGCATTCTTGGGCTTGTTTTTTTGTACCTACAAATAAAACTGTTTTGCCCTCTTCTGCTTGTTCTTTCATGAAAGCATATGCTTCATCTAATTTTTTAGATGTTTTTTGTAGATCGATAATGTGAATACCATTTCTTGCTTGGAAAATGTATTCTGCCATTTTAGGATCCCATCTTCTTGTTTGATGTCCAAAGTGAACACCGGCTTCTAGTAATTGTTTCATTGCAACTACTGCCATTTTTTATTCCTCCTTTTTGTTATTCCTCCACTCTCCCTCTAACATTTGAAAAGACTTATCTTGGATAAGCACGCTTTTTAAACTAAAGAAAGTGTGTGTATTTTTAACGCTTTCTATCATAACACAAAAAGCTTGCAAATGCAAGCCTTTTATGAAATTTTATGAATTTTTTTTGTCGATTTCTGTCTTACGATTTTTCTTGCATTCTATATATTTACATAATATAATTGTTTTGCCTCATTTAGAGAGTATTTTTTAAAGGAGGTGATTGCTTTGAAGAATATCTTTAAGTTGCTAGCACTATTATTCCTTTATCTTATTCTTAAAGAATTTGGTTCTAATACATAGTGCAAGAAAAAACCACGAGTAGCCGCTCGTGGTTTTTTTTTTGATTACTTTGAGAACTCTTAAAGTTACTTTGCTATTTTTATTTTACTCTATCTTTTCACAAATGTCAATAGTTTCCAATTGAAATTTATTTTTTCTTTGTTTTTCGTTTTGTCTTTGCCGTGTTTACAGTTTTTGCTGTTTTTTTAGTTTTCGTTGTTTTACTTGAAGTCTTTTTCTTTGTTTCCACTACAACGTTTTCTTCTGGCTCCCACTTTTCTCCTAGTTTTGGTTTATTCCATGAAATATAATTGCAACTTTGAGGATTATTTTCACAAATATAATAATTTCTCTTTCTTTTTGTTTTTCTAACTTGTACCTTTCCTCCACAAACTGGACATGGTACATCTATGGTTTCGATAATTGGCTTTGCATTTTTACATTCTGGATATCCTGGACAAGCTAAGAATTTTCCGTATCTTCCATATTTATAAACCATCATTCTTCCACATTTTTCACATGGTACATCGGAAACTTCTTCTTCTAATTTAACATGTTCTAATTCTTTTTCTACTTTTTCAACCGTTACTTTAAAAGGTGCATAAAACTCTCTAATTACCTGTTTCCATGCTTCCTTTCCTTCTGCTACTTCGTCAAATTCTTCTTCTATTTTAGCTGTAAATTCTACATTGATAATATCACTAAAGTTTTCTACTAATAAGTGATTAACTACTTTTCCAAGTTCTGTTGGTAGTAATTGTTTTTGTTCTTTCTCAACATATCTTCTTTCCAAAATCGTAGTAATGGTTGGAGAATAGGTACTTGGTCTTCCAATTCCTTTTTCTTCTAATGCCTTTACTAAACTTGCCTCAGTATATCTTGGTGGTGGTTCTGTAAAGCTTTGTTTTGGCTCTACTTTTTGCTTTTTTAATTCTTCTTTTTCTTTTAATTCTGGCAATGCATCTTCTTGTTCTTTTTTCTTTTCTTCTTTTCTACTATCTTCAGATTCTACATATAAGATCATAAAACCTTTAAATTTTAAAGTTTGCCCATTGGCTTTGAATAGATAGTCATTTGCCTTAATATCAACAGCTACTGTATCAAAAACAGCGGCAGCCATTTGGCTTGCAATAAAACGATGATAAATTAGTTTATATAACTTGTATTGGTCTGATGTTAAAGAAGCTTTTATTTTTTCTGGTTCTAACTCTACGTAAGTTGGCCTGATAGCTTCGTGTGCGTCTTGTGCATCTTTGCTGGTTTTGTAATAACGATTTTCGTAATAGTTTTCTCCATATTCTTTTACAATGTGCTTTTTGGCAGCACTTCTTGCTTCTTCTGAAATTCTAGTAGAGTCTGTTCTCATGTAAGTAATTAAACCAACAGTCCCTTTTTCCTCTACTTTTACTCCTTCATATAACCCTTGTGCTACAGACATGGTTTTCTTTAACGTAAATCCTAATTTTCTGGAAGCTTCTTGTTGCATGGTACTAGTTGTAAATGGTGGTGCTGGTGTTCTTTTTTTCTCACTTTTTTTGATATTATCTACAATGAATTTTGCTTTTTCAATATCTTTTAAAATAATATCTACTTCTTCCTTTGTATGAATATCTTGTTTTTTCCCATTTTTTCCATAAAAATGTGCTTCCAATGTTTGTTTTGAAGATTCCTGTAATAAAGAAACATAGATATTCCAATATTCTTCTGGAATAAATTTTTCAATTTCTTCTTCTCTATCAACAATTAATTTTACTGCTACCGATTGCACTCTACCTGCTGATAATCCTCTTTTTACTTTTTTCCAAAGGACTGGACTCATTTTGTAGCCGACAATTCTATCTAATACACGACGTGCTTGTTGTGCATCTTTTACATCTAAGTTTATTTTTCTAGGATGTTTCATTGCCTCTTGCACCGTCTCTTTGGTAATTTCATTAAAGGTAACTCTACATACGCTATCTTCTGGAATTTCTAATATATGTGCCAAATGCCAAGCAATGGCCTCTCCTTCACGGTCAGGGTCAGTGGCTAAATACACTTGTTTTGCAACCGAAGCTTCTTTTTTTAGAGATTTTATTAAATCTCCTTTTCCTCTAATGTTAATATATTCTGGTTCAAAATCTCCCTCAATATTTACTCCCATTTTCGATTTTGGAAGGTCTCTAATATGTCCCATAGATGCTACTACTTTCGTATTACCACCTAGGAACTTCTTTATCGTATTGGCTTTAGCTGGTGATTCCACAATAATCAATTTGTCTGCCATAATTTTCTCCTTTTTTGTTTTATACCTATGTATTCTAAAAGATTTTTTACAATTTTGCAAGTATTTTATGCGTTTTCTTTATTTTTTATGATAAATTTTATTATTTGAATGATTTTTATTTTAAAAAGAAGTAGTAAAAACTATCTAGTTTTTATTACTTCTTTGATTTGCTTATATATTTTATTTTCCACATCCTTTACAGCAATTTTCTCTGCATTTTTTCCCATTTTTTCCATTACTCGCTCATAGCTAACAATATTTATAATTTCTAAATTTAGCTTTTCGTCAGTTAAATCTTTATTCAAGATAATTTTTGCTGCATTTACCTTTTCCAATACTTTTGCATTATATAGTTGATGATTATTACTTACATTTGGAAGTGGCACTAGAATCGATGGTTTTCCCAAATTTGATATTTCCGTTATTGTCATTGCTCCGCTTCTTGCTACAATAATATCGACTAAATTCATTACTTCTTCCATATTATAGATGTAAGGAACAATTTTCATGTTTTTAATATGATTTATATTCAAGTCTTCTTGTTCCATTTTTTCTTTTATGAAATCATATTGTTTTGGACCTGTTGCCCACATAATTTGATAGTCTTTATTTAGTTTCTTTTTTGCAATGCCAATAATGGCTTCATTAATTGCTTGCGCTCCTTGGCTTCCTCCAAATACAAGGACAATAGGTTTATGAATATCGAAACCAATTTTTCTTTTCATTTCTTCTTTTTGTTCTTCACTATATTCTTGTTTTGTAATTTTAATTGGCGTTCCTGTATATACTATTTTTTTTGCATTCTTTATGCGTGAAATTGCATCTTCAAAAGAAACTAAAATACAATCTGTCTTTTTTGCAAGCATTTTTACTGCCTTACCAGGAAATGCATTACTTTCATGCAACATAGTTGGAATTTTTAATTTATGTGCTGCCATAATGGTAGCTCCACAAATATACCCACCTGTTCCAATTACAATATCTGGCTGAAATTCCTTGATAATTTTCTTTGCTTCTCCATAGCCTTTTGCTGTTTTTATCATTTTCTTTATATTATCAATGGAAAGTTTTTTACTTAGTCCATAAGCATCAATGGTTTTTAGTTCATATCCTGCTCTTGGTACTAAGTCATTTTCTAGCCCTCGATTAGTACCAATAAAGATAATTTCTGAATCTTTTTCTTCTTCTTTTATTTTATTGGCAATGGCGATTCCAGGATTGATATGACCTCCTGTTCCTGCTGCCGCTATCATTACTTTCATATTGCTCTCCTTTTAAAATTGTAGCAAAAAACCACAAACCTGTTTTTTTCCTCCGTCCCCAAAAACAGTTTAAACTTTTGAACCTGCTCTTGAAATGTTTAATAAGACTCCCATACTACATAGTAGAATTAAAAGTGCAGTTCCTCCATAGCTAAAGAAAGGAAGTGACATTCCTGTTGCTGGCATAGAAGAAGTAACAACCGCGATGTTGATCATTGCTTGAATTCCTACCAATGATGTAATTCCTACAGCAAGTAAGCTTCCAAAAGAGTCTGGTGCTTTCATTGCAGTTAGTATTCCTCTCCAAATAAAAGCAGCAAATAAACTAATGACAATAACGCATCCTACAAATCCTAATTCTTCTGCAATAATCGCGAAAATAAAGTCATTGTGTGGTTCTGGTATATATAAATATTTTTGTTTACTTTGTCCTAAACCTACTCCAAATAGTCCTCCTGAGCCAATGGCATAAAGTCCTTGAATGACTTGCCAACCATCTCCTGTTGGGTCTTGCCATGGGTCTAAAAAGGTAGTTAATCTTGCTAAACGAAAACCTCCTTTATTCGTTAAGGTAGCAAGTAAAAACATGCCTACTGCTGCTAAAGACCCACCTGTAATACCAATACTTAAAAAATGTTTTAGTTTCGTTCCTGCCATAATCATCATAATTGAAACAATCGCAATAATAACAACAGAGGCACTTAAATGGTCTTGCAAGAAAAATAAGATGATAATTGGTGGAGCTAACCAAAAAAACGATTTTATGCAACCTTTCCAAAAGAATGGTAAATCATTTTTATGTTCTGTTAAATATCCTGCATAAAATACGATAAGACATATTTTTGCAATTTCAGATGGTTGAAATGTACCAAATCCTATATCTATCCAACGTCTTGCTCCATTAACTTCAACTCCAATTTTTGGAATAGCTACCGATAATAGAGCAATGATAGATATTACATAAGCAATTTTATAAAAATTTTTGTAAATACGATAGTCTATTTTTGAAATGAAAAACATTAAAAAAATTCCCACTGTTGCAAAAGTAATTTGCTTTACGGCATAAGTATAACTGCTACCTGTAATAGAAAGAGAAGATGGTGCACTAGCAGAAAGCACCATAACAATTCCCAATGCTAATAGTAAAAATATAATAATACATAACGTAAAATCAAATGGTTTTTGTATTGTTTTTACATTCTTTTTGGCTTTCTTTTGCACTTTTTTCCTTCCTTTCTCTTTTTTATTTTCCTCTTACCTTCTATTTTCTGTTTTTGCTTTTCTATCTAGTTGCTAACTTTTCTTTTTATTTTTCTTTGTTTTTGTAGCTTATTATTGTTTCTTTCTTATTCTTCATGGCTCTATAATAAGAAGCATTATATTGCTAATAACCCTATAATACATACCATTAAAGTAATCATACTAAATACAGATACTACTTTATTTTCTTTCCAACCAGATAATTCAAAATGATGGTGTAATGGTGCCATTTTAAAAATTCGGTTTCCTGTTCTTTTAAAATGAGCTACCTGAATCATAACGGATAAAGTTTCTAAAATTGGAATAAGAGCAATGATGACTAATAATAATGGCATTTTTAAATATAATGCCATCGCAGCGACTGCCCCACCTAGCATTAAAGAACCGGTATCCCCCATCATCACTTTCGATGGATATAAGTTAAATAATAAAAATCCTAAACAAGCTCCTGATAGTGCGCTTCCAAATAAAGTGACTTCTTTACAATCAAAGATAATGGCAATAACGGTTAAACAAGTTAAAATAATGGTGGTTACACTACTAGATAGACCATCTATTCCATCCGTTAGGTTAATGGCATTCGTTGTTGCCAACATAACAAAAATAGCAAATAAAAGATAAAGCCAAGTTGGAAGTATAATGCTTGTTTTAAAAAAAGGAAGATATAAATCGGTTCCTATTTTTAAAACGTTGGTTAAATATAAGGCATACCCTACGGCTACGACTAATAAACCAAGCATTTTTGCAGAAGGACTTAAACCCTTCGTATTTTTTAATACCACTTTTTTAAAATCATCCATCAAACCAATAAAACCAAATCCTACAGAAGCAATTAGTAATGGTAGAATATTTTTCGCAATGGTTGGCTCTAATCTAACTTTTGTATAATAAATATATAAACCAATACAGATTATCATCATACTTAAAATAATAATGATACCGCCCATGGTTGGCGTACCTTGTTTCTTTAAGTGAGACTCAGGTCCATCATCTCTTTCCATTTGCCCTACTTTTCTTCTTCTTAAAATTGGTATGATAATAAAAGAAAGTATCGTCGTTAAAAGAAAAGATAAGAATAATACTTTTACTTGAAATTCCATATGTGTTTCTCCTTGTTTCGTTTTATTTCATTTGTGTTCCATTGATAATTGAATTGACAATGATTCTTTCATCAAAAGGATATTTAATTCCATTGATCTCTTGATATGGCTCATGTCCTTTTCCAGCAAGCACAATGATATCTTTTTTATCTGCCATTTTAAGTGCTGTACGAATTGCTTCAATTCTATCTACTACTACAGTATATTTTCCCTTTGTCTTCTTTATGCCTTCTTCAATTTGTTCTACAATTTTTTGAGGATCTTCTGTTCTTGGATTATCGGATGTAAGAATGGTAAAATCTGCAATTCTTCCTGAAATTTCTCCCATAATAGGACGCTTTCCTGGGTCTCTATCTCCTCCACAACCAAAGACACAAATAACCTTTCCTCTCGTATAAGATTTAACCGCATTTAAAATATTTTCTAAGCTTTCTGGTGAATGAGCATAGTCAATCATAATGGTTAAATCTTTCTTGTTACTAACTAATTCTGATCTTCCTGGTACACGTACTTCTTCTAAAGCTTCTTTTATTTGCTCTACATTAACGCCTAATTTTTCTGCTACACAAATAGCAGCTAAAGAATTATAAACACTAAATCTACCTGGTATACCAGTTTTCATTCTTTCATTTTTCATGCCTATTTTTACTTTAAAATCCACATAGGAATTTGTAATGGTAATATCTTTTGCAAGCACATTGCAAAAATTATCAATTCCATAAGTGGTAATATTACATTCTGGTACTAATTTTGGTAATTTTGCCACATGATAGTCATCGGCATTAATAAACGCTGTTTTACACATTTTGAATAATTGCACTTTTGAACTAAAATAGTCCTCCATATTAGGATGTTCTTTTTCACTAATATGGTCTTCCGAAAAATTCGTAAAAATACCAATATCAAAGTCACATCCTGCTACTCTATGTAATTTTAAACTTTGTGAAGATACTTCCATAACCACAGTATCGCAACCGGCTTCTACCATTTGTGCAAAAATCGCTTGTAATTTATTACTTTCTGGAGTAGTTCTATCACTATCTTCTAATTTTTTATCTCCTATATAAGTAGCAATCGTACCAATTAACCCTACTTTTTTGCCTGCTTTTTCTAAGATTTTCTTAATCATAAAAGTCGTTGTCGTTTTTCCTTTTGTTCCTGTAACCCCAATTAATTTAAATTTTTGAGAAGGATTGTGATAAAAGTTGCAAGAACAAATGGCAAGCGCATATCTCGTGTCTTTGGCAACAACAACTGTCACTTCTGCTGGAATTTTTTGAATCATCTCTGTTGAAATTCCTTCTTGTACCATGACTGCTTTCGCTCCTTGTGAAATAGCCTTTTCAATATAGTCATGTCCATCTGTATCAAATCCTTTAATGGCTACAAATAAACCGCCTTCTTTTATATTTCTTGAATCTTTATCCAAATGAGTAATTTCAATTTCTAAATTTCCTCTTACTTTTAAGCCTTCTATTCCTACTAAAATTTCTTTTAATTGCATAGGATACCTCCAAAATTGTATTTTTGCAAATACATTATATAACGAAACTTTTTATTTGTAAATTATATTACCAAAAAAAATAATCATTACTGATTTGTCATGATTATTTTTTATAGAAATGTTATTTTTTTACTTGAAACACCTCATGAAAATGATTTTTTATTTCTTTTCTAAAATTGCATTTGCTAAAACTTTCATTTCTGCTTCATTTTCTTTGCTCATTGTTGTTTTGATATGGATGATAGGTTCTACTATCGTGATATTTTTCATCTGTTCTAAAATTTCTTGCATGTTTTTCGCAGCCGCTGGTGCCCAAGAACCATTTTCTATGATACCTACGGTTCTATTTTGGTAGTTTTTGTGTTTTAAGTGTCGTAAGAATTTTTCCATAAACGGAAATAGGCCTGCATCATAGGTAGGACAAGCTAAAATCATTTTATCATAACGAAAGGCATCTTCTATTACTTCTGCCATATCTTCTCTTGCTAAATCCGAAACGATTACCTTTTTAGCTCCTGCTTCTTTTAGTATTTGTTCTAACGTTTTTACTGCTTTTGCCGTATTTCCATGAATGGAATTATAAGCAACTAGCACACCTTCCTCTTCTGGCTGATAATTGCTCCAAATATCATATTTGTTAAGATAGTAAGCTAAATTTTCTTTTAAGATAGGTCCATGTAAAGGGCATATGATTTGGATGTCTAAAGTAGCTGCTTTTTTTAACAAAGCTTGCACTTGCATGCCATATTTCCCTACAATATTAAAATAATATCTTCTTGCCTCACAAGTCCAGTCCTCTTCTGTATCTAAACTGCCAAATTTTCCAAAGCCATCGGCAGAAAATAATATTTTTTCACTTTGTTCATAGGTTACCATGACTTCTGGCCAATGCACCATTGGCGCCATAAAGAATTGAAGAGTGTGTTTGCCGATATTTAAGGTATCTGCCTCTTTTACTAACACCTGTTTTCCTTCTAAAGATAAATCAAAAAATTGTGGTAACATTTTAAACGTTAGTGCATTTCCTACTAATTTCATATTTGGATATTTTTCCATTAAACTTTGTATGCTTGCCGAATGGTCTGGTTCTAGATGAGAAACCACTAAATAATCTACTTCTTTTCCTTGTAATTCTTCTTCTAAGTTGTGAATCCATTCGTTTGTTTTTCGCTTATCCACCGTATCCATAACAACATTTTTTTCATCTTTTATAACATACGAATTATAAGAAATGCCATTAGGAACAAGATATTGGCTTTCAAATAAATCGATGGTTTTATCGTCTACTCCAATATATTTAACGGTATCGGTTACTTCTATTTTATTCATATTTATATCATCCTTTCTTATTGGTCTAATAAATTATGTTTAATAATGGCATCCGATAAATAAATTTCGTCTTCCATTCTTTGTAATGTTTTTTGTAATTCTTCTGTTTCCTCTATTTCTTCTAATGTTTCTTTATCATAGTATTTTCCATGCAGATAATAGTTTTGACTTGTGATATAACCTAAGCCTTTAATAAAAGATTCATCTTTATTAGAAAAAATACTTTTTCCCAAAGAGAACTTATCTTCTACTCCTAAGAGATCTAGAATAGTTGGTTTTATATCAATTTTCGATAACGTTCTTTGTATTACCTCTGGCTTTTCTATTTGTGGTATTTTTATACCAAATGGAATATGTACTTCTTTGGTAGCATTTTCAAATTCTGTATAAACCATTTCGTTACTTTCATATAATTTTTTTAAATCATGCAAATTACCATTGCCCGCTCCGTGGTCTCCATATACGACAAGAATACTCTTTTCCATTAAACCTGTTTCTTTTAAATCTTCCATAAATTTTCCAAAAGCATAATCCACAAAATTACAAGAAAGTAAATAATTACGAAATGTTTCATCTTCATATCCTATTAAATCTTCTTCTGTAATGGTTAATTTTTCTTCTAAGTTGGAAATACCTGTTAAATAAAACGGAATATGGGTGGTGACACTAACCAAAGTTGTACAAAACTTTCCTTGATATAAATTCATTTTCTTTACTGCTTCACGCAAAAAGCCTTCATCAGAATAAAACTCTCCCGCATACTCAATGTTGGGAAATTGGTTAATGTCGTGGTATTCATCAATATGATAGCCTTTTTTATACACCTCTTCTCGATTCCAGAAAGTACTAGTGTTAGGATGCATAAAAGAAGTATAATAACCATTATCTCTTAGTGTAGTATAGATATCAAACCAAGTATTATTATAATATTTTTGAAATACATAGCCATTTTCTAGAGGATACATTGAATTTTCCATTTCAAATTCCGAATCTGCTGTCGTTCCCAGTCCTTGATTATACATATCTGTTGCAGAAATATTTTCTTTCAAAAATTGGTTTAAATTTGGCATAATTTCTTTGCCATTTACTTTTTTTCCTATGATATATTCGTTTAAACTTTCTAATTGCAAAATAATGACATTACTCTCTTTTGCTATTCCTGTGTATGGTGTCTTTTCTACTTTTTCCTTTTGCTTTTCTTCATAAATATTTTTTAATTTTTCTTCGTCTACTTCGTCTTTGCCAAGCAAATTTATGATATAGTCTTTTGCATCTTCATAATGATAATAGTAAATAGAGGCATTTTGTACAATAAGCGATTTATTATACATTTTTTCTGTATAGATGTTATTTATTTGTTTTTTTACAATACTAATATTGATACATACAATGATAATAATACAGATAAATTTTAGTTTTTTATTAGGATAAACCGTTGGCTTACTGTTTCGATAAAGAAAAATACTAAAGATAAGCAATAATAAATTGTCTACCCACAATAATACTATGTTTTTTATATGGATGATTGTAAGAACTCCACTTCCTATTTCTTTGGCATATTTTAGGTTTTCTATTTGGTACAAAGATAAGAAGTTTGTAGAATAATGATAATATAGAAAATCAGCATATAAAATGAGTGTGATGATTGCATAGACTATGTTTAAATAAACTAGTGCAAATTTATTCTTATGATGGATAATAGGACTCATCATTAACATACTTGCTACGAAACTGTAAAAAAACACGTCTGCTTTGATTTCTAATTGTAATACATAATTTAAAAAAATTCCTTTATAAACAAGAAGAGCCACCCCTATGAAAAAGATGCTATTATGTTTTATGATTTGAATGATTTTTTCCTTATATTGTTCCATTTGCTTCTCCCATTTTTATTTCTGTCATTATATCATAAGATACCTTATTTTAAAAGAGCAATTTTTTCAATTATTCCTATTTTATAAAGTTCAAAAATTGTCAAAAATGGATTTTTATTCCTTTTAAAATGAATACATCTTTTGCCTAATTTGAAAAATATGAATTATGTAGAATTTTATCGAATTTGCAATAAAAATAAGATAAATTGTATAAAAAAAATTTTTTAACCAATACTAATAACAAATACAAATGTATTTTAACTATAATTTAAAAAGAAAGGAAAAGATAATAATGAAACTTTTGAAAAAAATAACTTTATTATTTTTTACAGCATTTTTAGGAATTATTTTAAGTTCTCATTTTAGTTATGCTGCAACTGCTTCTGTATATGATGAAACCACTTTAACAGAAGCAATTAATAATGCTACGGAAGCAACTGTGATTGAACTTCAAAATGATATTTCGTTAACCAAGCCTATCGAAATTACAGATAAAACCATTACAATTAATGGTAACGGACATACCATTACCAAAAATGCCACTACATGGAATGACAACGGTCCAAATGGTAGTTTATTAACGGCTGGTGCAGGAGCTAAACTAATTTTAAATAATCTTAGCTTAACCAATAGCCATAAATATGGGGTACAATCTTATAATGGTGGTTATGTTACGTTAAATCAAGTAAAAATTATGAATAATGGTTTTGGTGGTGTACTTGCTAATGGTGGTACGGTTGAAGTCATTGACCTATATTTAGGGCATAATGGAACAGAAGATTCCAATAATGGTATCGAAATTTCCCAAGGACAAGCTGTTGCCGAAGAAAATAAATCAACTGTAAAAATGAATGGAAAGCTATCGTCTAATCAAGAAACCAATGTCATCTATATTGATATGCCAGAAGATTCCCATGGTTTTCATATTGTAAATGAAGAAAATAGTGAAAACAAAATCTTCGTTAGTGGTAATAAACTAGTTGTAACAGATCAAGAAAATAATATTTTATATGTAAGTAATGAAACGGAAGATATTGACAAAAACATCGAAGCAGAATCTTATATTGAAAACCTTACGGTAACCATTCAAGTAAAAGAGAAGCCTGTTACCATGAGTGTAATGTATGGTCGCGTTATTACAAAAGAACAAGTAGAAAGCAAAATTGATTTAGCTTCCTTAGGTTTTGAAAATTATACTATAGATGGCTTCTATAGTGATGAACAATATACAGAAGAATTTAATTTTGGAAAAGGAATTATAACAGATACAACAATCTATGTAAAACTTACTGAAAAACCAACTACACCATCTATAGATACTACACCAAAAACAGGAATAGTAGATGCTACACCAATTGCCATGTTTATTTTTGCTATATCTGTCATTACACTTATCACATTAAAAAGAAAAGTAAAATAAAACAACTAGTAGTAAGCCTACATGAAACCCTCTATATTATCTTATGTAGGCTTCTACTTATTCCTTTTTCATAAGCAAAAGAAAATATTTAAGAAATTGAGATTTTTGGTATGTTTTAATTATATGAAAAGAAAGGAAAAGAAAAATGCAAAAGATGGTGATTCGTTTCACATACATAATAGCTACTATCTTAATGATTGGCTCTTTGTTTTATCTTGCTAAATATTATCATGCGATGCATAAAGAAAAGCAAGAAACAAATTTATTAAATGAAATTTCTATCGAAGAAAATATAACCAAAACAGAAGAAATTCTAGAGAGCAAAGAAATCATACACAAAACAGAAAGAATGTTAAAATTAGAAGAATTACAAAAGGAGAATTCCGATATTATTGGTTGGATTGAAATTGAAGATACCAATATTAATTACCCTGTTTTACAAGGTCTGGATAATGATTATTATATGAACCATGACTACCAAAAAAAACGAAATATGATTGGTTCTATTTTTTTAGATAAAGATTATATATGGGATCCTCCTAGCAGTAATTTATTAATTTATGGCCACAATATTAAAAATGGAATTATGTTTCAAAATTTACTAAATTATAGAGAAAAAACCTATTATGAACAGCACCCTAACATTCGATTTACTACTAAAAACGAAGATGTATATTATGAAATTATTGCTGCCTTTTCCTCAAAAGTGTATCACACAACAGACCAAAATGTATTTCGCTACTACTATTTTATTAATGCACAAAATGAAGTACAATATAACGAATTTGTTCAAAATGTGAAAAAGGCTTCCTTATATGATACTTTGAAAACAGCTGTATATGGAGATCAACTAATGACTTTATCGACTTGTGCTTATCATGTTCAAAATGGAAGGTTTGCTATTGTAGCAAAAAAAGGAACCCCTGTAGAACCTTAATTGCAAAAATATAAAATTAAAGTAATAGATGGCTAATTTTTTAACCATCTATTATAAAATACTTTTCTACCAACTTATATACACATTACTTCCTTCTTTTACTTTAATACTTGGTTTTGGTGTTTGTTCTTTTACTAGGATATTTTCTTTATCCATTTCTTCTTGGTCATTATTTATCACAAGTTTTAAATTATTTTCTTTTAAAATATTTTCTGCTTCTTTTATTGTTTTTCCCTCGATATTAGGAACCTCTATTTCCTTTTCTTGTTCTTCCTCTGTTTGGTTATCTTTTCTTACTTCTAAATAAGGTAACACTTCTCCAAAAATTTGTGCCCCAATTGGTGCTGCTACACCACCTCCTTGGTGTCCTCCTTCTCCGGTTGGGTTATATAACGTAATTAATACCGCTACGCTTGGGTCTGAAATAGGCGCTACACCAATAAAAGAGGTAACATATTTACCAGTATTGACACCATCTTCTGAAGTTCCTGTTTTTCCTCCAATACGATAGCCTTTTACTTGAGAATTTTTTCCAGTTCCTTCTGCTACTACTGACTCCATCATACTTAATACATTTTGAGCTGTTTCTTCTGAAATAACTCTATCTTTTGTTATGACTTCTATTTCTTTTCTTTCTTTGGTTTGGCTATCTATTGTTGCCTTTACGATTCTTGGCTGAACATAAACACCACCTCTTGCAATGGTAGATACCATTGTAATCATTTGAATTGGGGTTACCTCAAATCTTTGCCCAAAAGCAATCGTACCGAAGTTCTACGGGTCCCACTTTCTCTTCTTTTAAGAAAATACTTCCTGCTTCTCCTGGTAAATCGATACCTGTTCTTCGTAAAAAACCAAATTTATTTAAATATTCATAATATTTGGCAACTCCTAATTTTTGTCCTAAGCCGATAAAGACAGGGTTACAGGAATTCATAAGGGCTTGCCTTAACGATTCTGACCCATGCGGACGATAGTATCTCCAACATTTCATACGCACTCCTGCTACTTCAATAGAACCAGTGCAACAAAATTCTCCTGCTTTATCTACTTCTGCTATTTTTTCTTCTAACGAGGCAGAAGCTGTTACTAGTTTAAAAGTAGAACCTGGTTCATAAGTATCCGAAATTGCTTTATTTCTCCACATAGCTTGCAAGTTTTTCGTTTTTTCTGCTTGTGGCAGTGTGTCCCAAATATCTTTTAGTTCTTCCGTATTGGGTGTATATGGCTCATTTAAATTATAATTAGGATACCCTGCTAAGGCTAAAATATCTCCATTTTTAGGATTCATGATTATGATATTACCACCATCGGTGCACACATTGTCAATGCAAGCTTCTTTTAAATATTTTTCGGCAATTCCTTGAATGGTGCTATCAATGGTTAAAACTAAATCATTTCCATCAATAGCTTCTACATATTGTTCTGCATTATTTCCAATATCCCCTCCGGTTGCATCTCTTAAATTGATAATTTTTCCTTGACTACCTTTTAGTGTTTCATCATATAAAGCTTCTATTCCGTCTAATCCTTGATTATCACTTCCACAAAAACCAATGATTTGAGAAGCTAAATGATTGAATGGGTAATAACGTTTGGTATCTTCATCAATATGAATGCCATTTTCAAGATGATTGTCTTGCATCCAAATTCTTAATTCATCTGCTTTTTCTTTATCTACCTTTTTTACAATGGTTTCAATGGAACTCCTTTTACTTACTTTTTTTAAAACAGTTTCATAATCTAAGGAAAAAATGTTAGATAAAGCGGTTGCTATTTTTTCTCTTTCTTCTTTTTGAATGTTGGTTGGTGTAACACTAACGGTTTCTACTGTAGAACTAACTGCTAGAATAGTTGTTCCTGTACTATCATAAATAGTTCCCCTTCTTGGGTTAATTTTTCTGTCTAATGTTTGTTGCACATATGCCATAGACTGAAGCTCACTGCCTTGTACAAATTGAATAAAGCCAATTCTACCAGTTAAAGCAAAAAGAATAGATAAGCTAATGATCATTTCCCATTTCATTCTCTTCTTTTTAGAAAGAGTTCCTATTGGCTCTGCTATATTTTGATTTTTTTTATTTAATTTTTTAAAATTGATTGGTTTCTTCTTTTTCCATTTTTTAATTTCTTTGTCTGTATCCTGTGCTTTTAAGTTTTTCTCTATTTTACTTTTTATTTTCTGTGTTTTGGTTCTTTTTCTTTTTTCTCCTTCTCTATTGTTTTTTCTCTTTTTTTCTTCCACTTTTTTCCCTCACATTCTTAAGTTTTCTTACCTTAAGAATATGTATACAAAGCCTTTTTCATGACATGTTTTTCATTTTTTAAAGATTCTTACATCATTATTTTAGTCTAAAAAATAAAGATAGAATTATTTTTTTCTATCTCTACTTTTTATTTGATTAATTTCTTTACGAATTGTATCAAATTTTGCCATATATTATGGTCTTCTTCTATCGTAAAATTTTCTGTGCTAGAAGATTCAATATAATCTTTTTTTGGTAAATTGATATATACTTTTTGACTATTATCTAACTTTTGCATTCCTAGCATTTCTTTTGCTGATTGTTCTACTTTATTTAAATTTAAACTTTTTTCAATATTGATTTTTAATTGTTCATTTTCTTTGTCTATGGCAGCTAAACTTGCTTTTAATTTTTCTTTTTGATTAAAATTTTCTGTAATGAGTGAGTTTTGATAGCTAATAGCGAATAAGATAGCAAAGGCAACGGCAATAAAAAGAACTAATTTTACTTTTGGTTTTAAGGTTCTTTTGGTTTGTTTTTGCTCTTTTGCTTTTACTACTTTTCTAGTAGAAGATTTCTTTTTTTGATAAGGATTTTTTCTTGGGGTATACTCTGGTTGTAGTTTTCTTGGGCTCGTTTCATATTGATAGCCTTGGTATCTTGGGTATGCCATTTGCTATTTGCTCACCTCTTTTTTTTTGCTTTTTTAGCCAATAAAAATTGTGCAAATAGAATCACTTCTATTTATTTTTCATTGTGATGTTTTTCAAAAATTCTTAATTTTGCACTTTTGCTTCTTGTATTTTCTTGTTGTTCCTCCTTAGAAGGCAAAATTGGTTTTTTATTTACTATTTTCCCTTGGGATTCACAACCACATATACAATAAGGTAAATCTTTTGGACAAGTACACTTACCTTGTGCTTCTATATAAGCTTGCTTTACTGCTCGATCTTCTAAAGAGTGGAAGGTAATAACGCATAATCTTCCTCCTTCTTTTAAACAATCGATACATTGTTTTATCGTTTCTTTTAATGGTTCTATTTCATTGTTGACTTCTATTCGAATAGCTTGAAAAGTTCTCTTAGCAGGATGCCCTTCTTTTTGTTTGGAAAGTGGAATTGATTTTTGAATAATTTCAACGAGTTGTTTTGTTGTTTGTATACGTTCTAATTGTCTTTTTTTTACAATGTTTTTAGCAATATTGCGAGCAAATTTTTCTTCCCCATATTGTTCTATGATAGTAGCTAACTTTTCTTCAGAATATTCATTGACCACTTCTTCTGCCGTTAATTTCTGTGTTTGATCCATACGCATATCTAAGGTACTATCTTGGCGATAGCTAAAACCTCTTTCTTTTTCGTCTAATTGGTAAGAAGAAACTCCTAAATCTAATAAAATGCCATCTACTTGTTGTATTTGTATGTCTTGTAATAGTTCTTTTATATTGTCATGGTTTCCATGAAGGTAAATTACATTTTGATAGTTTTGTAGTTTTTTCTTTGCTGCTAGTAATGCTTCTTCATCGCGGTCAATTCCAATCAATTTTCCTTGGTTTGATAACTGTTTTAAAATTTCACTACTATGTCCTGCTCCACCAAGAGTTCCATCGACATAGATGCCATTTTTCTTTATTTTTAAACCATCTATACATTCTTGTAATAAAACAGGTTTATGCTTAAATTCCACTAATCTGTAACCTCTATTTTTCTTTTCTTTGTATCGTAACACAAGCAGTTGGTATTTAAAAAATACCAACTGTTGATGCTACTTTTTCTTTTGTTCTATCTTTCCTTTTCTTTTGCATAAATTAACTTGTATTTGCTTTTGTTATTTACCTTATTTTTCTTTTGAAATTTGAAACCTTTGTATCTTTGTTCTTTTTTCTTCGGTTTTTATAAAACTTAAACTTTTATCTTTTGTATCTTACTATTTTTTTCCTTTGTTCTTTTTCCTTTTGTCTTTTGTGTTCTTTTGTTCTTTTCTTTTGTGTTTTTATATAAACTTTTGCAAGTTATATACCAAGCATTGTCATATTTTCTGCAATTTCATCAGCAGAGATATTTTCTTCACTATTGTAAGTTTTCCATTTTTCTTTATTCCATATTTCTAGTCTGGTTCCTACACCAATAATGACCACGTCTTTTTCCATGTTAGCATATTCTCTTAAGTTACTCGCAATTAAAAATCTTCCTTGTTTGTCTATTTCACATTCCATGGCACCAGATAAGAAAAACCTTACAAAGTCTCTTGCATTTTTATTCGTAAGTGGAAGTGTTTTTAATTTTTCCTCAAAGTTTGCCCATTCATTTTGGGAAAACCCAAATAAACAGCCATCTAATCCCTTGGTTATAATGAACTTTTCTCCCATATCTTCTCTTAATTTTGCTGGCATAATTAATCTACCTTTTACATCTAGAGAATGCTCATATTCACCGATTAGCACTTTGATTCACCTCCTATGCATTTTATTCCACTTTGTTCCACTTCTCTCCACTTTTACTAAATTTTAATATAAGAATAAAAAAAAAGCAATACTTTTTTTAAAAAATTTTAAAAAGTATTACTTTTTTATTTTACTTTTCTATTTTACTTCTCTTGCTTTGACAATTAATCTTTGTGTTCCATAATTGGTACAAGTAATTAAAGTTAGCTCTCTTCTACCGTTCGTTAATTGGCTTGTACAAGAAGTATCGGTTGGCTCTACGACTTCTTTCTTATAAACAGAATATTTTACTACTTTTCCATCTGCTCCTTCTAATTCTACTATATCGCCATTAACAATTTCCGATAAACGGCCAAACATTGTTTTATTTTTATAATTGTGTCCAACAATACAATAGTTTCCTACATCGTTTGGTTTTGGTCCCCAATATTTATTTAATGATTTTTTTAAGAGTTCTGGGGATGTTTCGGCAAAAACAGCATAATGAATTTCCAAGCGAGGAATATTCAGAAAAGATTCTACGGTATAATTCGTTCCATCTTCTGTTGTATATTGTACAGTAGAAGGTTGTTCATCAAAAATTTCATAGGTCTCTGGTTCTTCATTGTCATTTAAGGCCACTACAATAATATCATCTACTACTTTAATTGTATTGTCCTCTTCATTTTCTTTTTGTTTTGTAAGTCCTACTAAAATTTCTTGCGATACTTCCTCACTTTTTCCTCTGTCGTATTCTGCATAAATATAATAGGAAAATAACGAGCATGCTAAAAACACACATAAAAAGAATTGTAGTTTATACAATTTCTTTTTTCTGCGTAATTCTGGTGTTACATAAATTTTTTCTGTTACCAAAATTTGGTTCATGCTTCTTCTTCCTTTATTTTTTCATCTCTAATTTTATTATACCATATTTTAAAATTTATGCAATAATTCGTGTTAAAATACCCCTAAATATTTTTCGTTTTTCTTTGTCTTATAATTGATTAGCAATTTGTGCAAATTGTTCTAAGCTTAAATTTTCTCCGCGAATATTTTCTGGTAGGTTCAATTCTTGTAAAATTTGTTTCAGTTGCTCTTTTTCTGCAAAACCACCATTTGATACCCCATTTAAAAATGTTTTTCTTCTTTGCATAAACGAAGTTTTTATTAAAGCAAAAAACTTTTTTTCGTTTTGTACCATTACTTTTGGTTTTTCTCTTAATTTTAACTCAATAACTGTAGATTCTACCTCTGGCACCGGAAGAAAACTTTCTTTTGGCACTTCTATAATTTTCCTTGCCTCTGCATAATAATTTACACTATAAGTAATAGCTCCTGCCAATTTTTCTCCCGGTAGAGCAGTTAGTCTATCTGCTACTTCTTTTTGAATCATAATAGTAATGGTTTCTACTGGTAACTTATCTTCTAATAATTTCATAATAATAGGTGTTGTAATATAGTAAGGAAGATTTGCTACTACTTTTATTTTTTGGATTTCACTTTCTTTCTTTTCTTGTTCAAGCAATTGTTTTAAATCTATCTGTAAAATATCTTTTTGGATGATTTCTAAATTGCTAGAAAGGGCAAAACGTTCTTTTAAAATCGTTACCATCCTTTCATCTAACTCTATTGCTATTACTTTTTTTGCTTTTTCTAATAATAAACTAGTTAAAGTTCCAAGTCCAGGACCAATTTCAATTACCAAGTCTTTTTTTGTAATATTGGCACTTTCTACGGTTTTGTTAACGACAGAATCTTCAATTAAAAAATTTTGCCCTAATTTTTTATTGGCTGTAATATGATATTTTTTTAATAAAAACATCGTTTCTTGATACACCTTGCTCATTTTCTCTTCTCCTCTATTATATTATTTTATCATATCCTTCTTAATTTGTCTATGAAATTTGTACTTCTCTTGGGTTCGTACTAAAATCACTCAAAATTGTTGCAAAATACTGGAAAATATAGTATAATAAAAAAGTAGCGATTGTTATTTCTTAACTATCATTATAGGGAGAAGCAAAATGAAAAAAAGCGAAGTTCTTTCCAGAATACGGAGAAAATTAGAAGAACAAAATGTTTCTGAGGCTTGCATTGAAGCAATTCTTCATGCTTTAGAAACCAAAGAAATTCTTCAAGTCTCTACTATTGTATTTCGTAAAAAAGACGTGCATGAAATGTTGCTAATGGCGAAAGATCAACAGGTAGTTGCTCATAGCTCTACTTTTTATTTTTCTCTTGAAAGTAGTGGTTTTCAAGCAACTTCTAACTGTATTCCATGGTTAGTAACAAAGCAGGAAGATCTTTTATACGTGTACACTTAATGTTCAAAAGCGTATTCAATCTTTTTTAGATTAATACGCTTTTTTTCATGTTATTTTTTATTCATTCTTTTTACAATTTTTTTCTAACTATTGATTTTCTTTTTCTTTTTCTGTACAATAAAAATAGTTTAACTTTCTATCCTAAAAAGAGTTGGTGAAAAAATGGATCAAAATAAAAAGAAATCGAAAAAAAGTTCTTCTTATGAACGAAAACAAGGAAATAAAGGAAATTCTATGGCGAAAAGAAAAAAGGAAAAAGCAGTGAAAAACAAACCATTATTTATTTCTATGATTATTTGTTTACTTCTTTTTGCTCTTCTGCTTTTTAGAATAGCCTTTTTACAATTTGTACAAGGAGCTGAATTAAAAGAATCGGCAAATCGTCAACAAACAGCTAACCGTATTATTAGTGCAAAAAGGGGAAATATTTATGATTCTACAGGAAAACTTCTTGCTGCTAGTGCCCCAGTTGATACCGTCAGTATTAATCCTAGTCAAATAAAAAAAGAAAATAAGGAACAAGTGGCCAAGGCCTTATCTACTATTTTTAATTTAAATTATGACGAAGTATTAGAAGACGTAAATAGTGACAGTTCTGTTCGAACCATTGCCAAAAAAGTAGAGCAAGAACAAATTGATGAACTAAAAAATTGGATGGAAACGACTGAAATTTATTCGGGTATTAACATTGATGAAGATGTAAAAAGATATTACCCTTATGGTAATTTAGCTGCTAATTTAATTGGTTTTTGCGACACGGATAACAATGGACAAGAAGGCATTGAACTGAAATGGAATAGCGTGTTAAGTGGTACAGCAGGTAAAATGGTTAGTATTGAAAACGCAAAAGGTTCTTTAATTCCGGATAACAATGAAAGTTACATTCCTGCAGAAAATGGAAATAATATTACATTAACAATTGATGCTAACATTCAAACAATTGCAGAAAAGTATTTAAAACAAGCTTGCGCGGAAAATAATTGTCAAAATGGCGGAACCGTTGTAATTATGAATCCTTCTAATGGAGATATTCTAGCTATGGCTACCTACCCTGATTACGACCTAAATTCTCCTCGCGAACCAAATTCTACTTTAGCTACTACATGGGAAAGTATGTCTGAGACAGATCAATTGAATTCTTTATATAAAATGTGGAGAAATAGAGTTGTATCAGATACATATGAACCAGGTTCTACTTTTAAAATTATTACTGCTGCTGTTGGTTTAGAAGAAAATATCGTAAGTACTGATACGGCTAATGACTTTTCCTGTATTGGCTATGAAATGGTAAATGGAATCAGAATTGATTGTTGGAGAAGTTATACGACACATGGAACTCAAACATTAAGGCAAGCTTTGATGAACTCTTGTAACCCTGCCTTAATGCAACTGGGAAAACGTATTGGTGCACCTACTCTATATAAATACTATAAAGCTTTTGGTTTGTTTAACAGAACTGGTATTTCTACTTCTGGAGAGGCCAATAGTTATTTTTGGAATTTAGATGATGTTGGCAATGTAGAACTTGCTACCATGTCTTTTGGACAACGTTTCCGTATTACTCCTATTCAACTAATTACTGCTATTTCAGCAGTGGCTAATGATGGTGTTTTAATGCAGCCACGTTTAGTAAAGCAAATTGAAAATCCAGATACTGGTGCTATTGTATCGATTAATTCTTCTAATGTAAGACAAGTTATTTCGAAAGATACGGCTAATAAATTAATGGATATGCTAGAATCTGTTGTAGCAGATGGTACAGGAAAAAATGGTCAAGTACGAGGTTATCGTATTGCCGGAAAAACTGGAACCGCTGAGCCTGATGAAAATGAGGGTTCTTATTGGGTGGCTTCTTTTGTAGGAATTGCTCCTGTTCAAAATCCGGAAGTTGTTGTTTTGCTTGCTTTGCATGACCCTCAAGGTCCAAATGGACATCAAGGTAGTACAATTGCTGCTCCTGTTGTCTCTCAAATTTTATCAGAAGTATTACCTTACCTTGGTATTCCATCCGACGATTTATCTTCTGCAGAAGGCGTAAATACAATTCAAACGACTACTTTGCCAGATGTACGAAATAAAACGGTAGCAGAAGCAAAAAAAATAATTGAAAATGCGGGATTTACTTGTAAAATTTCAGGTTCTGATACTTCTTTAGTCGTAACCGATCAAGTACCAAAACCAGGAACTGCCCTTATCCATGGAGCCTCTGTTAATTTATATTCTAGTGGTAATGAAACTCGTGTATCGCAACAAGTTCCAGATTTAAAAGGAATGAGTTATGCACAAGCAAGAAATGCTCTAAAGGCAAAAAATTTAAATATTCATATTACTGGTAATGGCTATGTCCTTTCCCAAGACCCTATGGCAGGAACTGCTGTAGAAGAAGGTAGCGTGGTTAATGTAACGCTAAAAAGTGACATAGAAAATTCACACTAAAAATAGATGATGTAAAAAAAAGATGGGTCTAAAAATTTATCAGCGATAAATTTTTGGATCCGTCCTTTTTTTACAATTTTCTTTTTTGCATATGATAACATACTTTTGCCAGTATACTATCTGGAGTTACTTTACTGAAAAATCTTGCGATTTTGATTTTCCACCCTACTGTGATAATCGTTTTATTTTTTAACATTTTGTCGATGGCATATTTTGCTACATACTCACTGCTTAAACCTTTCATAGCAAATTTCACATTTGCTACTTTGTCAAAATTAGTGTTTACTGGGCCCGGGCATAAAACGCTTACCTTTACCTTTGATTTACTTTTGTTTAGTTCTTCTTTAATAGCTTGCGTTAAACGTAATACATAATTTTTCGTTCCGTAATAAGTTGCCATTAAGGGGCCTGGCATAAACCCCGCAATGGAAGATACATTTAAAATTCTTCCTTTATTTTTTTCTACCATATCTTGCAAAAATAATTTGGTTAAAATGTGTACTGCCTTTATGTTGGTATCTATCATAGACAGTTCTTTTTCTAAATTCGTTTTGGTAAATTCTCCACATAAGCCAAAACCTGCATTGTTAATGACCAAATCAACAAAATCATACTTTTGCTTGATTTCTTCATGTAAAGAAATGCATTCTTCTGTTTTCGATAAATCTTTTACAATGATATCTACTGTTCTGTCATTTTTACTATTTAATTCTTTCTTTAAGTCTTCTAAGTTTTGTTTGTCTCTAGCTGTAATGATTAAATCATATCCTAACTCATTTAAATAACGTGCCATGTCCCTTCCGATTCCGGAAGAACTACCGGTAACTAAAGCTAACATCTTATTTCTCCTTTCTCTCTTACTATATTTTCTAATACCTACTTTTCTATTTGGAGTACTATTTTGTTTTTTATCAATACTACTTTTTTATTATATACTAAATCTTATTTCTTAGCAATTTTTTTATTTCTAATAGGATTGCATTTGCAATCTATTTAGTTTTATTCACTTCTATACTAAATTTTTTATTTCCTCTTGTTTTATTTAAAATTATATAATATAATCATTTCATCTAATTTTTATTATTTCCTTTTAAATTAGCTTATGTAACGAATAAACAAAAAATAATTATTGGAGGAAAAAATTTATGAGTAAAGAAGTAGCAAATCGGAAGTATCAGTTAGTTGGCTTTATGAACATGTTTGACATTGTTCCTGATTTTGTATTACCTGTTTTTCAATGTTTTGATGATTCTTTATATTATTTTCACATTGGAAATGAGGAGACTCTGGAAATAACCGGTTTTGAACCTATTCCAAAGCGTCATACAAATAGAATTGTATTCTTAGGAGATGCTGTAAAATCAAATTATTTTTCTGACACAGAGGTATCTTTAGATTCCAGACCTATTTTTGCTTTTCAGGTTTCTGATGACTTTGTGCAAATTGGTTATTATGAAGATATGCGAAAGTTTTTTGAAACATATGAAACAGATAATAAGATTTTAAAAGAACGAATTAATGATTTTCTGTTTGTTACCGGTAGCAAGATTTAGATATTAGTAAATCAAATTACTTCTAGTGTTTACGCACGCATGAAAAACCACTTAACAGAGTAAACAAACATAAATGAAAGGACATTGCAAAATTGCAGTGTCCTTTGACTTTGTCTTGTTAAATGATAAGAATATTATGATACAGAAGGGAGACAGATGATGCAAACAAAAACGTTCCCAATGCCTCACTATTCTGCAAAAATTCTATCAAACTCTTCGCCATCGATTTTTTCTTTTTCTAATAAAATTCCTGCTACCGTGTGTAATTTATCAATATGTGTTTTTAGAATTTCAGCTGCTGTGTTATAAGCTTTATCTACAATTTTCTTAATTTCTTCATCAATAATGCCTGCTGTTTCTTCGGAGTATTCCTTTGCTTGTGCAAAGTCTCTTCCTAAGAAGACTTCTTCTTGTCCGGAACCTAGCATAATAGCTCCAATTCTTTCGCTCATTCCATATTTGGTTACCATGTTTCTTGCAATGCTAGTTGCTCTTTGAATATCATTGCTTGCCCCTGTTGAAATATCATCTAAAATAAGTTGCTCTGCTACTCTACCACCAAGTAAAGATACAATGGTTTCTTCCATTTCGGATTTTGACATGAAGTTTTTATCTTCTGTTGGACGATACATGGTATATCCTCCTGCCATTCCTCTTGGTACAATAGAAATTTGATGTACTGGATCTTGGGTTGGTAAATATCTACTTACTACCGCATGACCTGCTTCATGGTAAGCCACTAATTTATTTTCTTTTTCGCTTCTTACTCTTGTTCTTTTTTCTGGTCCCATGGTTACTTTTATCATAGCATCTTCAATTTCTTTCATTCCAATTTCTGGTAAGTTACGTCTTGCTGATAAAAGCGCTGCTTCGTTTAAAATATTTTCTAGGTCCGCTCCTGCAAAACCAGAAGTATTTTTCGCAATCACTTTTAAGTCAACATCATTGGCTAATCTTTTCTTTCTACTATGCACTTCTAAGATTTGTTCTCTTGCTTTGACATCTGGTGCACCTACGATAATTTGTCGATCAAATCTTCCTGCTCTTAATAAAGCCTTATCTAAGACATCTGGTCGGTTGGTTGCTGCAAGGACAATAACGCCTTCGTTTTCAGCAAAACCATCCATTTCTACTAATAATTGGTTTAACGTTTGTTCTCTTTCATCATGTCCACCACCAAGGCCTGCACCTCTTTGGCGTCCTACGGCATCAATTTCATCAATAAAAACAATGCATGGTGCTTTTTTCTTTGCTTCTTCAAATAAATCTCTTACACGAGAAGCTCCTACACCAACAAACATTTCTACGAAATCGGAACCACTAATAATAAAGAATGGTACCCCTGCTTCTCCTGCTACGGCTTTAGCAAGCAAAGTTTTACCTGTACCTGGTTGCCCTACTAGCAATACTCCTTTTGGAATTCTTGCTCCCATTTCTGTGAATTTTCTAGGATTTTTTAAGAATTCTACAATTTCCTCTAATTCTTCTTTTTCTTCATCCACACCTGCTACATCTTTAAAAGTAACTTTGGCTTTATCTTGTGGATTCATCATTCTAGCTCTACTTTTTCCAAAAGTCATGGTTTTGCTTCCACCAGCTTGGTTACCATTCATTAAGAAGAACCAGAAAATCACAAAGATAATTAAAATACCAAATGGGGTAAGTAGGCTCAAGCCCACCATCCAAATCGATTCTGATTTTTCTGTTACTTTAATGGTATCTAGTTTCATGGCTTCTTGCAAATTATCCATTAAACTATCTATACTTGGAATATTTACTTCTTTTGCTACATTATCATTTTTTAATAAAACCTGTGCACTTGTACCATCAGAAGAAATTTCAATTTGTTCTACTTCTCCTGCTTCTATTTTTGAAATTAACTCTGAATAGGCTAATTTATTGTTTGAATTATCTAATATAGAAGTAATTACTACAATAAAAATAACAAATATAATTAACCACATGGCTAATGTTTTAATACTATTTTTCAATTTTGTTTGCCTCCTTTTCCATTCATCTAAAATGGATTTTTCTACCCTTGCACTATACCATATAAATGTTTACTTGGCAAGTGTTTTTTGAAAAGTTTTTGCCTTCAAAGCTTGTTATATCAAGGCTTCTCTTACGGAAGGTTGTTTTCGGCTTCGTTTCTTTTTTCAAAAAAAATTTTTCCTTTGTTTACCAATATTTTTACTTTTTTATTTGGTATTAAATACTTGTTTCCAATATTGTTTTGACAAAGATTAATAATATCTGTAATATGTACCATTTCAATGTTTTGACTAGTTCCTAATAATTTATTTATAGTATATAACACAAGCCTATTTTTTATGACTTTGTCTTGTGCATTAAATTTTTTTAAATCTAATTCAATATTATCCTTTTGCTGTATACATATTTGTTCATAAACTTTCTCTACTTGTTTTTGAATGTATTCATTTTCTTCTTTTACAATTTGTGACATGCGATTTAAACAAGTCACAATATTAGGATTAAATTCTTTTTCTAATAAAGGAAGTAAAATATTTCTTATTTTATTTCTGGTATAAATATTTTCTTGATTACTTTTATCATACTTTGGCTCTAAGTTTTCTTGCTTGCAATATTCTTCAATTTCGTCTCTCGTACATTCTATCAGTGGTCTTATATAGTGATTTCTTTTTGCTTCTATTCCTTTTAACCCTGTCAAACCGCTTCCTCTTATTAAATTCATGAGCACTGTTTCACTATTGTCGTTTGCATTATGAGCAGTTGCTATTTTTACGTTCTTAAATTTGTTAGCAACTTCTTCAAAAAATTCATAGCGAAGTTTTCTACCAGCTTCTTCTGTTCCCATTTTTTGCTGTTTTGCTAGTTTTTCCACTTTTTCTCTTTTTACGAAGCAAGGAATTCCTTTTTTCTTACAAAAATCTTCTACATATTTGGTCTCTTCCTCTGCTTCTTTTCGAATTCCATGGTTGATATGCGCTACAACAAGGTCCATTTCAATTTGCTTTTTCTTTTTAAAAGAAGAAAGCAAATTTAATAATGCCATAGAGTCTGGCCCGCCAGATACACCTATGATAATAGTATTTCCATTTTCTATTAATTCATACTTTTGTATTGTGTTGAATACTTTTTCTTCTAACATACTTCTCCTAATAATTGATGTGGTAAAAAGCTAACTCTTTTTACCACATTTTGTTTACTGTTTATTTCTTTGTTTTCCTTTATTCTCGATATTTCTCAATGTTAGCAAATTTTGTGTAATTACTAAGCCACAATAATTCCACTGTTCCTGTAGAACCAGAACGATGCTTTGCCAAAGAAACTTCAGCTATATTTTTCTTTTCACTATCTTCATGATAATAATCGTCACGATATAAAAACATAACAATATCTGCATCTTGCTCGATTGCTCCTGATTCACGAAGATCAGAAAGCATTGGTCTATGGTCTGGACGTTGCTCTGGCGCTCTAGATAGTTGTGATAAGGCAATGACTGGTACATTAATTTCTTTGGCAAGAATTTTTAAAGAACGGCTAATTTCTGAAATTTCTTGTTCACGAGAAGCTCCTCTTTTTCCTGTTCCTTGCACTAATTGTAAATAATCAATTACTACTAGTCCAATATCTTGTTCTAGTTTTAGCTTTCTACATTTTGCACGAATTTCCATAATAGAAATGCCAGGGGTATCATCAATGAATATTTTGGATTCTGATAATTTACCAGAAGCTTCCGCAAGCTTTGTCCAATCTTCTTCGTCAATTTTTCCTGTTCTTACTTTACTGCTATCTACCATAGCCTCGCTACATAAAATTCTATTTACCATTTGTTCTTTTGACATTTCTAAACTAAAAATAGCCACTGGCACATTTGCTCTTGTTGCTGCGTAGCTTGCAATGTTTAACGCAAAAGCTGATTTTCCCATAGCTGGCCTTGCTGCGACTAATATTAAATCAGAATTATGAAGTCCAGCTGTTTTATAGTCTAGGTCTGCAAAACCTGTTGGTACACCAGTAATATGTTGCTTTTGATTATATAATTGCTCTAATTCTGTAAAAGTATCTACTAAGATATCTTTAATGGCAAAATAGCCTTTTTGGTTTCTAGATTGAAGGCAATCAAAAATTTTCTTTTCTGCTTGGTCCATTAGAAAATCTACTTCTTGTGTCTCATCATAACCTAATTTAATAATTTCGTTAGCTGTTTTTAGCAAATTTCTAAGTAATGATTTTTCTTCGACTATTTTAATATATTTGTCGACATTCGCCGTAGTTGGCACTTTATCTGGAAGCTCAGCTAAATATTCTAAGCCACCAATTGCTTCTAATTTTCCAAGAGAGGCTAGTTCTGCTTTTAACGTAATAATATCCACCGGCTCGGCACGGTTATATAAATTTAAAATGGCAGAATAAATTGTTTTATGATCTTCTCGATAAAAATCGTCTTCTTTTAGTACTTCAATGCTAGAAATAATAGCATTTTTATCCGTAAGCATACTTCCTATTACTGCTTGTTCTGCTTCTGTATCGTGTGGTGGTACTTTTCCTACTTCCATGTATTTCTCCTTTAAGTGTCTCTTTAGGGACGTTTTCTCAAGAGACATTTGTCTTTTTATATTCTTTTTATCTAGTTTATTCCTTTCGATTTTATTATGTCTCTTTAGGAAACGTCCCCAAAGAGACAATAGTATGAGGTTATTCTGCTACAATTTGTACTTTTAACTTTCCTATGACACCTTCATATAATTTAATGTCTACCATTATTGTTCCTAGCATTTTTATCGTTTCTGCTAAATTGATTTTCTTTTTATCAATTTCGATACGATATTGTGCTTGTAAATTTTCCGCAATTTCTTTGGTTGTTACGCCACCAAAGATTTTTCCATTTTCTCCTGCTTTTACTTTTATTTGTAAGGAAATATTTTTTAATTGATTGGCTAAGTTAATGGCTTCTTGTTTTTCTACTGACTTTTTATACTCTACTCCATTTTGTTTTGCTTTCCATTTTAATAGATTGTCATTGGTTGCTTCTATCGCTAATTTCTTAGGAAATAAATAATTTCTAGCATAGCCATCACTTGCATTTATAATTTGGTCTTTTTTTCCTACTCCTTTTATATCTGCTAACAAAATTACTTTCATGAATTGACCTCCTGAATGATTTTTTATTCTCCTATTTGTTGACTATTTACTATTGTTCTATTTCAGCAAAATATTCATTAATTGCATTCATTAATTCTTGTTTTACTTCTTCTATTGTCTTACCTTCTACTTGTGCACCGGCAAGTGTGATGTGCCCACCGCCACCTAATTTTTCTAAAATGACTTGCACATTAATATTGCCAATGGAACGTCCACTAATACCAATTTTTTCTCCTAAATTTCCAATGACAAAAGAAGCTGTGATATCGCTTATAGTTAAAAGTTCATCCGCCGCTTTTGCACAAACAATATTACCATTTGGGTCTTCTATATCATAAACAGAAATTCCTATGGTTTCCTTTACAATTTCTGCCTTTGCTACAATATCTGCTATTTTATGGTAGGTTTCTAAGTCACTTTGGAACCATTTTTTTACCTTAATAATATCTACTCCACATTTACGAAGATAAGCTGCTGCCTCGAAAGTTCTAACCCCTGTTTTAAAAGTAAAATTTTTGGTATCCATCATAATTCCGGCATATAAACCTTCAATTTCAATTTGTGATAAAGTAATGTTTTTTTCCGAATATTCAATTAATTCTGTTACTAATTCACAAGCAGAAGAGGCATAAACTTCGTGGAAGGTTAAAATAGTATTTTCAATAAAATCTGTACTTTTTCTATGATGGTCAATGACAACAATTTTATTCGTTTTTTCTAGTAACTCTGGTACTTCTACATAGGTCGTTTTATGAGTGTCTACCACTACTAGTAATGTATCTTGTGTGATTTTTTCAAAAGCCTCTTCTTTACGAATAAGAGCCTGTTGATATTCTTCTTCTTGTTTTGCATTTTCAACAAAAGTATCTAATCCAAAGCTTGCTGTTTCATTGATAATATAAGCTTCTTTTCCCATGGTTTTGGCTAAACGGTAAATTCCCAGACTTGCTCCCATCGCATCAATGTCACTATTCATATGCCCCATTACAATTACATTGCTTGCTTCCACGATTAATTCTTCTAACGCATGAGATACAATTCTTGCCTTTACTTTTGTTCTTTTTTCTAATTCTTGGGCCCTTCCTCCGAAGAAAAGGTATTTTCCTTCTTTTCGAAGAATGGCTTGGTCTCCACCTCTACCTAAAGCTAAGTCAATCATGGCTTGTGCTAACTTATATTTTTCATAGTTCGAATTTCCTTCTAAAGAAATAGCAATACTTAACGTAGATTGTAATTTTCCAGGAATTTCAATTTCCTTTATTTCATCTAATATATGAAATTTTTCTTCTTCTAATTTTGTCATATATTTTTGTTCTAGTAAAATTACAAAAGTATCTCGTTCTGCTTTAATAATTAAACCTTCAAACTCATTTGCCCAATCATATAATTTTTTTTCAATGGTTGCTGTTAATATTGGTTTATCTTCGTCTGGTATTCTTTGTATCATTTCTTCATAGTTATCAATCATAATCAGTCCAACACAAAGTTTAGCATCTTGATATTTATTTTCTAAAGCAATCGCATCTGTTTCATCAATAAAGTATAAAGTAGTCATATATTCATTTTCTTTTTTCTTCTCTTTTTCTTTTGATTTTACATATTCTCCTACTACTTTATAAGTTTTTTCTCCAATTTTAATTTGTTTATAAATGAAATCTTCTTGCTCTTTTTTCTCTTCTTGATTTTCCTTTTCAATTTCTAATTTTATTTCTTTTACTATATTGCTTAAATAATTATTAATATCAATGTTAGCAAATTCATGAATAAATTTTGAACTTTTCCAAATAATGTTGCCATCCGTTTCAATAATTACTAATGGAAATGGTGAATTAATTAATGTACTTTTCGCTGCATTATCTACTGTTAATGTTAACTCTTTAATATGTTGTGATAATTCTGCTTTTCTTTTATTGTTTGTCCAATAAGCATACATCACAATTAATACATACACTAAAATAGATGGTGTAATAAAATTTACTTCATAATAACATAAGATAATTAATAATATAGCAATGATGCATAGATAAATCTTTGTCTTTGATATTAGTTTATCAAAGATTTTTCTATTGGTGTTATTCGGCATATAAAAGCTCCCTTTTTTTATATTTTGACTCTCTTTATTTTACTCTCTTTTGGCTTATTTGTCAAATTTAAAAGCCTTTGTTACGTTCTTTTTTATCACTTGTATTTCCTTTACTAATTAAAGTTTCTACTGAATTCTTTCTATGATTTTTTTGCATTTTTCATAAATTTCTTGTTTTGGGTAGCATACTTTTCTATTTTCCATTACTACTTCTCCATTAATAATTGTGGTCATAACATTGCTTCCTTTGGCATTATAAACAATATCTGAACATAAGTCATTAATAGGATTTGTTACGGCATTGTTTTGTAAATCTAGTACAATTAAGTCCGCTTTTTTTCCTACTTCAAGACTTCCTATTTTGCTCTCTAAACCTAATGCTTTTGCTCCATTGATGGTTGCCATTTTTAATACTTCATAAGCAGGTAATAAAGTGGCATCTTCTTGTATTCCTTTTTGAAGTAAAGCCGTATATTTCATTGTTTCAAATAAATCTAAATTACTTCCGCTTCCCTGTCCGTCTGTTCCTAATGTTACATTAATGCCTTGTTTTACCATTTCAAAAATGTTCGCAATACCGCAACCTAATTTCAAATTACTAACAGGACAATGTGATATACTTACCTTTAAATTTTTTAATCGTTCTATTTCTTCTTTCGTTAATTTTACGCAATGAGCCAAAATTAATTTTTGTCCTGTAAATTCTTGTTCTAATACTTGTATTGGTGTGGCATTATATGCATTTTTGATATCTTCTACTTCTTTTGTATTTTCACAAAAATGAAGATGAATTGGTAAATTTCTTTCTTTTGCAAAATGAACACATTGCTTGATGTAGTCTCTGGAAGAAGTATATAAACCATGGATTCCAATATTAAAAGTAATTCTTTCATCTTTTCCTTCATAAGTATTTAATAATTTTTCTAATTCTTGTATTCTTTGTTTTCCAGCCTCATCATTTTGTCCCATTAAAGTTTTAGATGTTTGTAATCTTATTTTAGAAACTTTTGCTGCTTTGATAATCTCTTCTGTCATAAAATACATATCGTTAATGGTCGTTGTTCCAGTTTCTATCATTTCTAGAAAAGATAACAAAGATGCTTCATAAATATCTTGATTTGTTAATTTATCTTCCATAGGCCATATTTTTTTATTTAACCAATCTTGCAAGTTATAGCCATCTACGGTTTCTCTAAAGATGCTCATTGGTACATGACTGTGGGTGTTAATAAATCCTGGCATGACTATTTTTCCTGTTGCATCCATGATTTTATCGGCATCTTCTTTTAAATTTTTACCAATTTCTATAATCTTACTATCTTCTATTTTAATATCTTTATCGTTTTCTATTTTTTCTCTTTTTTCACTCATGGAAATAAGAGTAGCATTTTTGATTAATATTTTCATTTTTTATTCTTCTCCTTTTGCTTTATTATATCTTTGTTTTTTAGATTATACAAGTTTCTTTTAGGAAAATCATAATTTTATATAGAAAAAAGAAAGATTTGGATTTATTCCAAATCTTCTTTTTTTTATTCTACGGTTGCTGTTTCTTCTTGATTTTCTTCTGTTCCTGTTTCTTCTTGCTCGGTACTAATATGCGTATTTCTGTATTTATTTAGTCCCGTTCCGGCAGGAATTAATTTACCAATAATAACATTTTCTTTTAGTCCAATTAATTCATCTACCTTACCTTTAATTGCTGCTTCTGTTAATACTCTTGTTGTCTCTTGGAAAGAGGCTGCGGATAAGAAACTATCGGTTGCAAGAGAAGCTTTCGTAATTCCAAGTAAGATACGTTTTCCTGTTGCAGGGCGTTTTCCTTCTGCAATTGCTTTTTCATTGTTTGCTTCAAATTCATACATATCTACTAAAGAACCTGCAAACATGTTGGTATCTCCATTGTCTTCTACTCTTACTTTCTTAAGCATTTGTCTACCAATGACTTCAATGTGTTTATCGTTAATGTCAACACCTTGGTTACGATATACTTTTTGTACTTCTTGTACTAAGTAATTGTAAACGCCGTCTGGTCCTTTGATGGCTAAAAGTTCATTTGGATTTATAGAACCTTCGGTTAATGGCTGACCTGCTTTTGCTTCGTCTCCTTCTTTGACTCTTAGTTTCGAACCAAATGGAATGACATACGTTTTACTGTCCTCTTTGCTTGTTACAACAACTGTCTTTCTCTTTTTATCTTCGTTAATTTTAACTTTACCATCAATTTCAGAGATAATTGCAAGTCCCTTTGGTTTCCTTGCTTCAAATAATTCTTCAACTCTAGGAAGACCTTGGGTAATATCGGCAACACCAGCAACACCACCAGAGTGAATGGTTCTCATGGTAAGCTGTGTACCAGGCTCACCGATAGATTGTGCTGCAATAATACCAACCGTTTCACCAATGTTTACTTCTTCACGGCTTGCTAAGCCCATACCATAACATTTTGCACATACTCCGTTTTTGGTTCTACAGCCAAATACAGAACGTACTTTTACTTCTTCAAGGCCAGCTTCTACAATTTTATCGGCTATTTTGTCGTTAATCATGGTATTGGTATCGACAATCACTTCTTTTGTCTCTGGGTGGATAACATCTTCTAATGGATAACGTCCAATTAATCTTTCTTGTAATGTTTCAATTACTTGATTTCCATCTTTAATAGCAGATAAGGTAATGCCGTCATGACTTCCACAGTCATGTTCTCTTACGATAATATCTTGGGAAACATCTACTAATCTTCTCGTTAAGTAACCAGAGTCTGCTGTTCTTAATGCGGTATCAGATAAACCTTTACGAGCACCATGGGCAGAGATGAAATATTCTAGTGCATCTAGTCCTTCACGGAAAGATGATTTAATTGGAATTTCAACTGTCTTACCAGTAGTACTTGCCATAAGTCCACGCATACCTGCAATTTGTTTTAATTGGTCTAAGTTACCACGAGCACCGGAATCAGACATCATGAATACTGGGTTTAACTGTGTAAAGTTTGCTTTCATGGCATCTTTTACTTCGTCTGTTGCTTCTTCCCAAATTTTAATAACGGATTGATATCTTTCCTCTTCGGTAATTAAACCACGTCTATATTGTTTTAATACATTATCAACTTGTTCTTGTGCTTTTGCTAAAATTTCTGTCTTTTCTTCTGGTACTTTTACATCATCAATAGAAACCGTAATACCACCTGTAGTAGAATATTTAAAACCAGTTGCTTTAATATAATCTAGTAATTCTGCAGAACGACTTAAACCATATTGGTTAATACTTTTTTCTACGATTTTTCCTAGTTTTTTCTTGTTTACAACAAAGTTAATTTCTGGTTCAAATTCATTTTCAGGATTGGTTCTATCCACAAAGCCTAAATCTTGAGGAATTCCTTTGTTGTATATAATTCTTCCTACTGTTGTTTCTACTTTTTTATGTCTCTCATTACCTTCTTCGTCCTTTTTACTCATACGAACGAAAATTTTAGCATGCATTCCTACATCTTTATTTTCATAAGCGATAATTGCTTCTTCTGGAGATGAGAAGTAGTTTCCTTCTCCTTTTTCCCCTTCTACTTCCATAGTTAAGTAGTAACTTCCTAAAATCATATCTTGGGTAGGAACGGTTACTGGCTTACCATCTTGTGGTTTTAGAAGGTTATTAACAGATAACATTAAATATCTTGCTTCTGCTTGTGCTTCTGGTGATAATGGAACGTGAACTGCCATTTGGTCACCATCGAAGTCAGCATTAAATGCGGTACATACTAATGGATGTAATTTAATCGCTCTACCTTCTACTAATACTGGCTCAAATGCTTGAATACCAAGTCTGTGTAGAGTAGGCGCACGGTTTAGCATTACTGGATGATCTTTAATAACGTCTTCTAGAATATCCCATACTTCTGGGCGTAATCTTTCTACCATTCTTTTTGCATTTTTAATGTTATGAGCTAATCCTCTTCCAACTAATTCTTTCATCACAAATGGTTTGAATAATTCAACTGCCATTTCTTTTGGAAGACCGCATTGATATAATTTTAGTTCTGGTCCTACTACGATAACAGAACGTCCAGAATAGTCAACACGTTTTCCAAGTAAGTTTTGACGGAAACGTCCTTGTTTTCCTTTTAGCATATCGGATAAAGATTTTAAAGGTCTATTTCCAGCACCGGTAACAGGACGACCACGTCTTGAATTGTCAATTAAAGCATCTACAGATTCTTGAAGCATTCTTTTTTCATTTCTTTTAATAATTTCTGGTGCTCCCAATTCAATTAATCTTTTTAAACGATTATTTCTGTTAATAACTCTTCTGTATAGGTCATTTAAATCAGAAGTAGCAAATCTACCACCATCTAATTGTACCATTGGTCTTAATTCTGGTGGAATAACAGGAATTACATTCATAATCATCCATTCTGGTCTGTTTCCTGAAATTCTAAAAGATTCTACCGTATCTAATCTTTTAATTAGTTTTGCTTTCTTTTGCTCACTAGCTCCTTCTAATTCTTTCTTTAATTGAGCAGATAGTTTATCAATATCTATTTCTTTTAATAATTTTTCTAGTGCTTCTGCTCCCATTTCTGCTTTGAAGCTTCCGCTTCCATATTTTTCAACTGCTTCATGGTATTCTTTTTCCGTTAATACTTGGCATTTCATTAATCCTGAAGTACCTTTATCAATTACGATGTAAGAAGCAAAGTAAACAATTTTTTCTAAGTTTCTTGGTGAGATATCTAACATTAAAGCAATTCTACTTGGAATTCCTTTAAAGTACCAAATGTGTGCTACTGGTGCAGCAAGTTCAATATGTCCCATTCTTTCACGTCTTACTTTTGATTTTGTTACTTCTACTCCACAACGATCACAGACAATGCCTTTGTATCTTACTCTTTTATATTTTCCACAATGACATTCCCAGTCTTTGGTTGGTCCAAATATTCTTTCACAAAATAGACCATCTTTTTCTGGCTTTAAGGTTCTATAATTAATGGTTTCTGGTTTTTTAACTTCTCCCTTTGACCATTCTCTAAT
This sequence comes from uncultured Clostridia bacterium, assembly GCA_947626735.1. GTDB lineage: Bacteria > Bacillota > Clostridia > TANB77 > CAG-508 > UMGS1663. Next base: position 15,333 of record CANQTK010000002.1, on the reverse strand, counting down.
TTGTTCGTCTGATGCTAAGCCAATTTTAATTTTATCAAACATTTCTAATTCGTCCATTTAAATTAGAAGCCCCTTTCTCTTTATTTTTGGGTAATTGCAAAGTCTTTCAAAGAAGCTAACCCCCGCTCCTGCAAACTTTTAACGTCGCCTCTTGAAGTCTTTGGAATTTATTTAATTATCTCTTTTTTATTTTGTTATATCATTTATTTTTTAACAATCCTCGTTCGAGTTAACTTTTAAGAAATTGTAACTTACATTTTTGGGCCCCTCTCATTAAAAATGAGATTCTCCCAAAAATGTTTCGCCAATTTCTACAAAAGTTTACTCTCAATGCGGTTGTTAAAAAAATAAATATATAACAAAATAGTATAAATCGTAATTTTATTCTAATCCATCATTGTCTAAATTGTCTTCTGCTAAGTCTGTATCAAAAATCGAATCTTCTCCTTCATCATCTAGCCCTGCAAATAATTCCTCTTCCTCATCTGTGTCAAGAAGCATTTCTTCAGTATCTTCATCTGCTGCAATATAGCTATCTTCTAGTTCACTTTCATCTAACATATTTTCTCCTAATTTTGCTTCTTCATAGTCAATTCCTTCGTCAATATGTTCTTTTAGTTCTAGTTCTTGGTTGTCTTCTGAATATAAACGAATGTCTAATCCTAAAGATTGAAGTTCTTTAATTAATACTTTGAAGGATTCTGGAACACCTGGTTCTGGAACATTTTCTCCTTTTACAATGGATTCATAAGTTTTTACACGTCCTACGACATCGTCTGATTTTACCGTAAGCATTTCTTGTAAGGTGTAAGCTGCACCATATGCCTCTAATGCCCAAACTTCCATTTCTCCAAAACGTTGTCCACCAAATTGTGCTTTACCTCCTAGAGGTTGTTGCGTAACTAAAGAATATGGCCCCGTTGAACGAGCATGGATTTTATCGTCTACTAAGTGATGTAGTTTTAACATGTACATAACACCAACCGTAACTGGGTTATCAAATTCTTCTCCGGTACGTCCATCGTGTAAAATGGTTTTTCCATCTTCACGAAGTCCGGCTTTCTTTAATAATTCTTTAATTTCGTCGTCGGTTGCACCATCAAATACTGGTGTTGCTACTTTCCAACCTAATGCTTTTGCTGCCATACCTAAGTGTACTTCTAGTACTTGACCTAAGTTCATACGAGAAGGAATACCTTGTGGGTTAAGCACAATATCTACTGGAGTTCCATCTTCTAAGAATGGCATATCTTCTACTGGTAAAATTCTGGAAATAACACCTTTGTTACCATGACGTCCGGCCATTTTATCACCAACAGAGATTTTTCTTTTTGTGGCGATATAGCAACGAATGACTTGGTTCACACCTGGTCCTAATTCATCGGAATTATCTCTTGTAAAGATTTTAACATCGACAATGGTTCCTGCTTCTCCATGTGGTACTCTTAAAGAAGTATCTCTTACTTCTCTTGCTTTTTCGCCAAAGATAGCACGAAGTAATCTTTCTTCTGCAGTAAGTTCGGTTTCTCCTTTTGGTGTTACTTTACCAACTAAAATATCTCCTGGTCTTACTTCGGCACCAATACGAATAATTCCGTTTTCATCTAGGTCTTTTAAGCTGTCATCTCCTACGTTTGGAATGTCTCTTGTAATTTCTTCTGGACCTAATTTGGTATCTCGACATTCACAATCGTATTCTTCAATATGGATAGAGGTATAAACATCCTCTTTTACAAGTCTTTCACTAATTAATACCGCATCTTCGTAGTTGTAACCTTCCCAAGTAGTAAAGGCAATTAGTACATTTCTTCCTAGTGCCATTTCACCATCTTTGGTTGCTGGACCATCGGCTAAAATGTCACCTTTGCTTACTTTTTCTCCTCTGGTTACCACTGGTCTTTGGTTAATGCATGTACCACCATTGGTTCTTTTGAATTTGCGTAATTTATAAGTATCGATTTCATTTTTCTTATTTCTTACTTGTACTTCGTCTGCTGTTACTTTTTCTACAATACCATCATTGATGGCAGTAACAGTAATTCCAGAGTCTTTGGCAGCTCTATATTCAATACCTGTTCCTACAATAGGTGATTCTGGCATAAGTAGTGGAACCGCTTGACGTTGCATGTTAGATCCCATTAGAGAACGTTTTACGTCATCGTGCTCTAAGAAAGGAATCATAGCAGCTGCTACAGAAACTAGTTGTTTTGGTGAAACGTCAATATAATCTACTTGGCTATTATCTACCTCTGTAATTTCTGATTTATGACGTACACGAATTCTTTTATTGATAAATTTTCCGTCTTTATCTAATGGTTCAGATGCTTGTGCAATAATGTAATTATCTTCTTCGTCTGCTGGCATATATTCTACAATATCGGTTACTTTTCCTGTTTGTTTGTCTACTTTACGATATGGTGTTTCAATAAATCCATATTCGTTGATAATTGCAAAAGAAGATAAAGCAGAAATAAGTCCAATGTTTGGTCCTTCTGGAGACTCTACTGGGCAAAGTCTTCCATAGTGAGTATAGTGAATATCACGAACCTCGAAACCTGCTCTTTCTCTAGATAAACCACCAGGTCCTAAAGCGGAAATTCTTCTTTTATGGGTAAGCTCTGATAATGGGTTGGTTTGGTCCATAAATTGTGACAATTGAGAGCTTCCAAAGAATTCACGAATGGAAGAGGTAATTGGTTTTGTGTTAATTAAGGTTTGTGGTGTTACAATGTCTAAATCTTGAATGGTCATTCTTTCACGAACGACTCTTTCTAGTCTAGTTAAACCAATTCTAAATTGATTTTGTAATAATTCTCCAACACAACGAATACGTCTATTTCCTAAATGGTCAATATCATCTACATTTCCAATACCATGGTCTAGGTTAAATAAATAACTAATAGAACCAATAATGTCTTCGTTTGTTACGTGTTTTGGAATTAATTCTTCTTTTCTTTCTTTCAATACTTTATGTAGGTCTTTTTTGTCTGTGGTATCTAAAATTGATTTTAATACTTCATAATTTACTTCTTCTTTGAAGTGTAAGTCTGAAATATCCACATCTGTAACAAATTTATGAATGTTGACTGTACCATTTCCAATAATTCTTACTTTACTGTCATTAACTTTAATATCAACAATGTTAATTCCTGTATTTTGGATATTTTCTGCTACTTCTTTGGAAATAACCGTATCTTTTTCTACCAAAACTTCACCTGTTGCTGGATCTACGATATTTTCAAATGCTACTTTTCCAGCAATTCTAGAAGATAAACTTAATTTTTTATTAAATTTGTAACGACCAACTTTAGCTAAATCGTATCTCCTGTCATCAAAGAATAAACCATTGAATAAGTTTCTTGCTGCATCAACGGTTGGTAATTCTCCTGGTCTTAATTTTTTGTAGATTTCAATTAATGCTTCGTCTTGTGTTTTAATGGTATCTTTTTGAATGGTTGCCATTAATTTTGGTTCTTCTCCAAATAAGTCAATCATTTGCTCGTCAGTAACTAAGCCAATTGCTCTTAAAAGACAAGTAACTGGTATTTTTCTAGTTCTATCTACCCTTGCCCAAAATACGTCGTTTCCATCGGTTTCGTATTCAATCCATGCACCACGAATTGGCATAACAGTAGAGGTAAAAATTTTCTTTCCTGTTTTGTCAAATTCAGAAGCATAGTAGCAACCTGGAGAACGTACTAATTGGCTAACAACAACTCTTTCTGCACCATTAATAATGAAAGTTCCACTTTCCGTCATTAATGGGAAGTCTCCTAAATAAATTTCTTGCTCTTTAATTTCGCCAGTTTCACGGTTAATTAAACGTACCTTTACATGTAGTCTTGTAGAGTATGTGGCATCTCTTTCTTTGGCTTCTTCTACGCTGTATTTGGTTTTGTCTTCCATGTAATAGTCGAAAAATTCAAGAACTAAATTTCCAGAATAGTCTACGATTGGAGAAATATCTTGTAATACTTCACCTAAGCCCTCTTCTACAAACCAATCGTAAGAGTCTTTTTGGACTTTAATTAAGTTTGGCATTTCAATAAAATCGCCAATTTTTGCAAACGTTTTACGTGTGCACTTTTCGTGTTTGATATCTTTTACCAAAACAAATTACCCCCCTAAATTGAATTTAAAGCAGACTTAAATTTTTTAGCATTTTGTAGGAAAATCATTTTTTCTTCCTATTTTGTGCTATTTTTGTGAATAAAATTTATGTTTCAAAAGAAGTCCTTCTTGTTTTTTCTTTTTGCTTTAAGAAAACTTTCCTTTCCTGCTTACTTAAAGTTCCATTTCCCTAAGAAAAAGAAATACAATTCCTCTTCTTTCTTTAAAATTTTTGTGACGCAAAAAGGCTAGTTGGCAATTTTTTCTTTTTATGCCAACTACCTTACCTTTTGTATTTTTATTTTTTTGAAATGAATTTTTTTCTTTTTATATTAACCAACCCCACTATTTTTCTGGTTTTTAAGCTAATATGTTTGTGTTCTTTTATAGGAAAAGCGATAAATCGCCTTATACTATTTTAGTATAACCTATTTCCGTAGGGCTTGTCAATAGTTTTTGTAAAGAATTTTTCTTATAATCAACATTATTTTTTAGAAAAGCATTAAACAAAAAAAAATTTGGATAAACTCCAAATCTTTTTTGTTTTTCTATTCTACTTTTTCTCCACAGTTACTGCAAAACTTAGCATCTTTTTCTAATTTTGCATTACATTTTTTACAGAATTTTGGTCTTGGGTTTCCGCAATTTGCACAGAAGTTTCCTTCGTTTTCCACTCCACAATCGCATTTCCATTTAACTGTTTCTGTCTTTTGTTCTTCATTTGCTTGTGTATTTTCTGATTGTGTTGCGCTTGCTTGTTCTTGTGTTTTTGCTTGTTGCTCTGTCTTTGCTTCTTCTTGCTTACTTAAATCCATACTACTTTTTTCTGTGTTTTGCCATACTCCTTGTACTGCTTGCCCCATTACATTTCCTGTTGACATGTTCATCATACCAATTCCCATGAAACCATTCATAGCACCATTACTATTTTCTGCTGCACTTTTTACTGCTTCCGAGTATGCTTCTACCATTTTACCTTGTTGCATATAGGCATTTGAACTTAATTCGTAATCATCTATTTTCTTTTCTGATTCATCATCTAAGGTAACAGATTCTACGGCAAAACTATCAATTTTTATTCCTCTTTCACGAATTTTTTCGTCAAATACCTTTTCATCCATCATTTGTCTAATTTCATCTGTTTGACTTGGCATTTCTAGTACAGGTACTTTGTAGTTACTTGTTCCTAGCTCATTTGTTACATTTTGAAATACTGCTAATACTTCACTTCTTAGTTGTTCTACTAATTGTGCTTTTTTATAAATGTTAGCTGTGCCTGCTAATTTTGTCATAAATAATGCTGGGTTCATTATGCTAAATGTATAAGTTCCAAAGCATTTAATTTCTACTCTTAAAGGAGTAAGTGTGTTTGTCATTTGATTTGGAATTGGATGTGACCAATCTTGAAATGGAATTGGAGCAGGTGTTCCAAATTTATTATCTATAATTTCTTTAATGTTAAAAAAGAATACCGCTTGTTCTTTTGCTGTTGCTCCATCGAACGTAAATCTTTGCCACATTTCTTTAAATACGGCTCCAAATTGTCCTCCAAAGAAAGATGGTGATGAAGATTCATCAAAAGTATAAAATCCATCTTCTGCTGTTGCATCAATTACTCTACCATTATCATAAATAACGGCACATTGTCCTGGTGCTACAATAATTGTACTTTTATTAGTGATAACTCCTGTTTCTGTTGTTTTCTTTACCATTAAAACATCATTTGTCATATCATCGCAACGAATGGCTTCCTTCCATTGATCATGTAATGTGCTTCCTATTGCATCTTTAGCTGCTTTTAATAATCCCATAATTTTTTCCTCCTATTCTTTTGAAAGAGCTGGTATTGCCCCATTTGGAACAGTCCGAAATTGTTCCTTTTTAATTTCTTAGTGGCTCTAAGCCAGATAATACCCATGTGTTAGCACCTGTTGTAATAACACTTCCACAATACTGGCATTTTCCTGCTGACGTAATTTGTGTAGGTGCTCCACAATTAGGACAATTCGTAGTTTTTACTTCTTCTGTTCCTTCTTGTGTTAATACTCCTGTTTTTCTTTCAAATGTCATTTTATAAACCGTTGTCCTATCTTGTGTTTTGCTTCCTTCTAGCAATTCTTTTGTGGTCGCATCAATAATATAATCTTTCATCGTTGATTTTAATGCAATTTCTAGGATGTCTCTATCTCCTTCTTGCCTGAATTTATAAATTGTTGCATAATTTACTGCAATACGGTCCATTACATTAATACGATTGGTGTCTATATAGCCTTGTACTTGGCTTTTGTGTTGTTCAAATAGGCTTTCTGTTTCAAATGGTCTCATTGGTTCCCAGTCTCTTGCTGTCCATGCATTTTGTAATTTGACAAACAAATCTTTTGTCCACGCTAACATTTTCTCTTCTGAGAAGTTCGGATCTATTTGTTTAATTTGATCGGCATAGATATGTGATTGACTAATATCTACCGTTGGTGTATTTCTTGTTACTTGATTCGAATAATAAGGAATGTTTCTTGGACCTCTTGGTCCTACATTTTTATTTTTTATTACTCTTATGATAATATAAATCACAACGATAACTAAAAAGCCTCTCCCTACATTGTTGCCCAATAGCCATCCTATTAAAAAGAATAAATCACCATCTGAACTAGAGCTATTAGAACTCCAGTCTGAATCCCAATCGGAGTCCCAACTAGAAGAGCTTGAGCTCCAGGAAGAATCTCCGCTATCATAACGGTCAAAACTTCCTACATCAGCAAAAGATAAGGTATGCAAAGTAAACATGAATATGAGTAAAACAAGAAAAATTCTTACTTTTCTTTTTTTCATTAGTTTACCTCCTATATTTCTGTTTTCTATACTTTAATCATACACTTTTTTAAGGAATTTTGTCAATTATTTTTTATTACCTGTTTTTGGGGACGGAGGAAAAAAACAGGTAATAATGTTTTATTTTTGATTTTATAAAACTGTTTTTTTCCTCCGTCCCCAAAAACAGGACTCTACTTACTATTTTTCTTTATCTCTAATATTTGTTGCTTGGTTAATTCTGTGGCATTGATAATATCTTCCATAGGAATATTTAGTTTTATCATTCTCTTTGCTACTTGTTCTATTCCTTCCTTGATACCATCTTCTCTGGCATGCCATAACCCGTTTTGTTCATCTCTAATAGCCTTTTCTTTTAGTTCTGCGATTCTTCTTAATTGCTCATCTTTGCTTATTTCTTCTAACTCTCCCATTGCCTCTTTGATTTCTTCATTCTCTTCCATTATTCGAGTTACCTCTCTTTCATTTGGATTGTTTAGAAACATCACCCATTGTGCTAGTTTATTCTTTGGCTCTTTCTTTATTATTTCTCTTACTTTTGGTAACTCAATTATATATAACTCTAATACATCTGTCAACTCTATTTCTTTCCCAGTTGTCACTTCTCTTATTTTCCATTTTGTACTTAACTGCTTTATTTCTTTTGTTTTTTCTAGTGGATAATCGATAATAATAATTCCTATCACTTTATTTAATTTTGTATATTTATCTCCTTTTACTAATTGACTTGTATATATTCTACTCCAATAATATAAAAACCTTTCTGCTGTATCTTTATTATCTGCTAGTTGTATTTCAATATCACAAATCGTTCCATTATTTAAGGTTGCCTTTAAGTCTACAATCCCTAATTTTTCCTCTGGATATTTTCCTACCAGATATTGATTATTTTCTAAATTGATACTTTCTATTTTTTCTTTTGTTGCTGCTTCTATCATGGCTTTTGTTATTTTTTCATTTCCTGGTCGAAACAAAGCATGAAAGACTACATCTATCTTTGGTTTTAGTAAAGTTATCTTTTCTTCCATAGATTATTTCTCGTATCTAAAATTTGATAATACGAAAGTCTCCTTTCTAAACTCAATTTTAAATTGCATAAAAAAAGAAATTTACTACCTCCTTTGTGTTCAGTTTTATTTAACAGACGGGATTTCGTTTTAGAATACAGTTTTTAAGATGATAAAGAAAAATCATTTTAAAAGAATTTTTAAAATTGGTTGAATAAAAATTTTGAAATTATAATAAAAAGTTAACTCTAAAATGAATTTCTAAAACTGATTAGAATAAAATGTGTTAAATAGTGAATAGAATTTTATGTAACTTAAGTAATATAATTAAACCATGTTTTGATGACAAATACAAGGTTTTTTCATCGTAAAATTGTGACAAAATGAGACAATTGACATTTGTTCTTTCTTATAATAAAATACATTTTGATTTTTAATAAAAGGAGTTTATACATATGCTTAAAAAATATTTATTAGTCTTTTTGGTATCGATGATACCTTTAATTGAATTAAGAGGAGCTGTTCCAATTGGTTTAAGTACTCTTTTAGGAGATCCGCTTCCTTTGATTCCTCTTTATATTATTTGTATTATTGGAAATATGCTTCCTGTTCCTATTATCTTTTTCTTTGCTAGAAAAGTTTTATTATGGGGCGCAAATAAGAGATTTATAGGGAAATTCTTTCGCTTTTGCATTGAAAAGGGAGAAAAAGGTGGTAAAAAATTACAAGAAACAGCAGGAAGTGGCTTATATTTTGCCCTATTTTTATTTGTTGGTATTCCTCTTCCTGGTACAGGTGCTTGGACTGGAACGCTAGCTGCTAGCTTTTTAGATATGGATTTTAAAAAAAGTGTCGTTGCCGTTATGGCAGGCGTTGTTTTAGCCGGTATTATTATGGGGCTAGCTTCTGCTGGTGTCTTTGGTGCTATAGGTGCTATGATTAGTTAAGAAATTATTTTATCTTCGCCAAAAAAACGGTAGTGTTTTACTACCGTTTTTTTAGGTTAAAAGGAGTTTTACTAGGATAAGGTATGATTTTTATATTGAAGGGGTGTCCCCACCGTTCCATTTTGGAACGAAAGAAAACGTCCCTACTGTTCGCGTTTGAATTGTATGATTACTTTGAATAAGTCTCCATCTAAGTAAATTTGGAAGGTTCCTTTTTGTAACTCGGTTAAGCTTTGAGCTATGGATAAACCTAAACCGCTTCCTTCTGTGTTTCTAGAAGATTCGCCTCTTACAAATCGTTCCATTAATTCTTCTGCTGTAATGTTTAGTTTTTCTTTTGATATATTTTTTAAGTTGATTTCAACGATTTCTTTTTGTAAAGTGACATCCACATAAACACGAGATTTTGGAAGTGCATATTTAACAATGTTGGAATACATATTTTCCATTACACGATATAAATAACGGCTGTCAGCTGTAATCATTGCTTCCTCTTCTGGAAGATTTAAAATTAGTTCTAGCTTTTTCTCTTTTAAGCGGTCTTGGAATTCACCAGAAACTTGTTGAATAAGCTCTTTTACATCTAGTTTTTCCATATTTAATTTAATGTTTCCAGAAGATGCCTTAGAGGCTTCTACTAAGTCTTCTGTTAAACGCTTTAATCTTTGTGATTTTTGATCTAATATTTCTAAATATTCTGTTGCCTTTTTATTTGGCATTTTTTCTTTCTTTAATAAATCGACATAGTTAATAATAGAAGTTAGTGGAGTTTTGATGTCATGCGATACATTAGTGATCAATTCTGTTTTCATTCTTTCACTTTTTAAACTTTTATTAATGGCATTTTGGAATCCTCCTGCAATATCATTTAGATAAATGCATAATTGCTTTAATTCTCCTGTATATTCATTTTCATTTAAACGAATTTGGGTATTTCCCTCGTATAATTCTTTTATCATTTCTTTCATTTGCTTTAATTTCTTTAAATAGTAGAATCCCCAATAGAACATGATTCCCCATAGTCCCAAAAGGAAAGGAAGTACGCCAGGTCCTGCATTAGAAAGTAAAAAGAAGCAAAACAATAATAATATGGTATAGCCAATAATGATAATTCCTAGTTCTAATGATAAGCTAAGATTTTGAGAAACACTATTAACTGCTTTTTCTATTAATTGATAAAAACGATAAATAACGGTATTCTTCCATAAAGTATGAGTTTTGATTCGTTTTACACTCGTTAAATAAAATAACATTCCTACTACATAAAGTATCATACTTCCTACTATAAAGATTAAAATACTGGTAATATTGATATAATAAATGCTGGTATAAGCGTTACCTAGTAATGGAATGCCAATTCCTATCATACAGAAGAAAAAGATAAGAACGAATTCATATGGTATTTTGTCTAAAGCATCTATGTCAATTTCTTGTTTTCCTTTTTTTCTTCCTGCAAAAATGGTAATCAGAATGATACATACTAATATCATAAATAAGCCAAAGAAGAGATTAAAAATCGCATATTCAAAAGGTTGAAGGAAATGATCATATAAGATTTCATAATTATAATAATAGTCATGATATTGCAAAGGTGCCTTCATTCCTGTATAAATAATGCAATTATATTCTTGTATATCGGTATAAGGAGATTGATAAATGATATTTTCCAAAGATAGAAGTGAAATATTAGTATTTACTTTTCCTCGCTCATAACTCCAAAAATACGTATAGCCATTTAATTCCTTCTTGATTTTTTCTATGGTATCGGTATTTAATGTTTGATTTACATTGGTAATGGCAGTATGCTTCTCATTATCAATAATTAAAAATTTTAAGTTTTTATTTTGTAAATAAGTTTTATAATAAATTTTTTCTCCTTGTGCATTGCTTTCAATAATGTCGTATTGATTTGTTATATTCATCGTATATTCGTCATAATCGTTTTCTTCTAAATAAGGGGATGCTGCCACTTTCGAATAACTTGCTTCTACATTATTATAAATAGACTCTTTATATAGGTCAGCAAACTGGCTAGATTCAAAAAAATTACCTGCTTTTACCTGTATGTCCTCTTCTACATAATACCATAGTGAAACAAGCGATTGAAGAATAGAGAGCATCGCAATTGGAATTAAAATATAACAAACCAGGCGAATTAAAAAAGCATATTTATTTGGTGTTTTTTCCATTGTTTAAACCTCCTCTATATTTTCTATTTTATAACCAATTCCCCAAATGACTTTTAAATATTTAGGATCTTTTGGATTAATTTCAATTTTTTCTCGAATATGGCGAATATGTACGGCAATAATGTTTTCTGCTCCATAAGGCTCATCTTCCCAAACGTTTTCATAAATTTGATTAATAGAGTATACTTTTCCCTTGTTTTTTGTTAAAAATTTTAAAATGTTATACTCAGTTGGTGTTAATTTTACTTCTTTTCCTTCCACTACTACCATTTTGGTATCATCATTGATGACTAAATCTCCTGTTTTGTAAATGGTTCCTTCTTCTTTTTTTTGCATGGAACCTAAAGAAGTGTATCTTCGGATTTGGGAATTTACTCTTGCAATTAATTCCATTGGATTAAATGGTTTGGTTATATAGTCATCTGCCCCATTATTTAAACCTGCTACTTTATCATAGTCTTCTGATTTAGCCGATAGCATAATAATAGGAACCGCTTTTGTTTGCCTTATTTTACTGGCTGCTTCCATTCCATCCATTTGTGGCATCATAATATCTAAAATGACCAAATGAATCTCTGTTTTTTCCATTATTTCTAAAGCTTGTTTCCCATTGTATGCTTTATAGATTTGATAGCCTTCTTTACTTAAATAAATGTCAATAGCATTGACGATTTCTTTGTCATCATCACAAACTAAAATATTGTACATTTCTTTTCTCCTTTTCTTGTTTCTAGTATAGCATACATTTCTTAATTATAAATAGACAGATTCTTAATTTTTTATTAATTTATATTTTAGGGACGGAGCAAAAAATATAAAAGGCTGTGGGGATAACTTTTGAAATTATAAAAAGAACGCTAAGTCACCTTAGCGTTCTTTGTTTGTGAGATTTTTAAGTCCGTCCCAAAAATCTCAAAAATCTTATTATACTACTTTATTTTGCTCTCTATATTCTATAAAATCTTCTATTAGTACTTTTAAAATTGCAATAATTGGTACAGCTAAAAACATTCCTATTATGCCAAAATATGCACCTCCTACAGTAACCGCAAGAATGACTAAAAGCGGACTAATTTTTAACGAATTTCCTACAATTTTAGGATTAATAATATTGGCATCAATTTGTTGTAAAACAGTTACAATAATTAGCATCCAAATAGCTTGTGATAGTCCTCCTGTAAATAAAGTGATAATACCTGCTATGACAACAGCAATAATAGCTCCTATGTAGGGAATTAAATTGAAAATTCCTATCATAAAACCTAATAAAATAGCATATTTTACGCCAAGTAAGCTCATAGCAATAGAAGTTAAAATTCCTACTACAATGGCATCTAGGAATTGACTAGACAAAAAGTGAAAGAAAATTTCATTGGTTCTATGAAAATATTTATTTAGGTTTGCATACGCTTTTTTATTAAAAATAGCACCTGCTAATCTTCTAAAAAATTGTACTATTTCAGTTCTACTATTTAAGACATAAATGGATACTACAATAGCTACGAAAACATCAAACACTTTACTTGCTGCACTAAGGGCTCCTTGTGCATATTGTGTCAAAACTTCTACATTCATTATTTGTTTGATATCAATATTTTGAATTTCATTCATAATTCTAGCAATGACTTCTGTTTTCCAAAAAGAATCTTCTGGCAATTCATTTATTTTGGTTACGGCCGTTTCATAATAAGAGCTAAAATTATTCGTTAAATCAATAATACTTTGTATAATTGGTGGTATGATAAAATTGATTAAAATAAGAAGTAAAATAAAAATAATGAAATATACAGTTAAAATACTAAGTGGCCTTGCCTTTTTTTCTATTATTTTTACTTTTTTACTTTTTTTATAACATTCCTCTACTTTTCTACAAGGAATGTATAAAATATAAGAAATTAATACTCCTATTGCAAAAGGTGCTAAAATACTTAATAGGTGATTTACCCAACCCATAATCTGTTCTAAGCTATTGACTGTTTTATAGACAAAAATAACCGCAATTGCAAAGGTAAACCAATATAACCATTTCGTCCAATTTTTTGTTTTCTTTTCCATCTTTTTTCTCCTTTAATCAAGAGGGACGCCCCTTTTCGTTCCAAAATGGAACGGTGGGGAAACCCCTTTTGTATTCTTTCAAAATAGTATCGCCATTTTTTCTGTTTCTCAAAATCTTATAAGTTAATGTCTAATTCTACAGGGCAATGGTCGCTTCCCATGACATTGGCATGAATTTTGCTATCTTCTATTTTTTCTTTGATAGAACTTGAGGTAATAAAATAATCTATTCTCCACCCTATATTTTTTTCTCTTGCCTTCATCATATAAGACCACCATGTATAAGCCTCTTCTTTTTGTGGATATAAATAGCGAAAACTATCGATAAAACCTGCTTTTAGTAATTGCGTCATCTTATTTCTTTCTTCATCCGTGAAACCTGCATTGTGATGGTTTGTTTTGGGATTTTTTAAGTCAATCTCTTCATGTGCAACGTTGAAATCTCCACAGAAAATGACGGGTTTCTTCTTATCTAAAGAAAGTAAATAATTTCTTATTGCATCTTCCCATATCATACGATAATTTAATCGTTCCAATTCTCTTTTTGAATTTGGTGTGTAGCAATTTACTAAATAAAAGTTTTCAAACTCTAAAGTAATGACTCTTCCTTCTTGGTCGTGCTCTGTTATCCCTATGCCATAGGTAACACTTAATGGCTTTTTTTTCGTGAAAATGGCTGTTCCAGAATAGCCTTTTTTTAGTGCACTATTCCAATATTGATAGTAGTCTTTTAAAATAAGTTCCACTTGTCCTTCTTGCATTTTGGTTTCTTGAATACAAAAAATATCCGCATTTATTTGTTGAAAAAAATCCATAAACCCTTTATTTAACACGGCTCTTAATCCATTTACATTCCAAGATATTAATTTCACTATCTTCCTCCTCATGTTTCTTGTTTTTGTATTATATCACGTTTCTTTTTTACATACAAGCCTTTATATAATGGAATCTTACAACTCATAGAGGAAGGGGTGTCCCCACCGTTCCATTTTGGAACGAAAAGGGGCGTCCCTCCTGTTCGGGGCGTCCCTTTTTATTTTATGGATTAAAATTCATATACATAAGCTTCTAAAGTTTTTCTTCCATATTGCAAAGCAGCATTATGGGAGCTCATGTAAATATCTAATTTACTGTTGGAAATTGCTCCTCCTCTATCTTGTACAACAAACCATCCACCATTTGGCTTGTCTTTTAAAGCAGGAATATAAATAACCGTTCCTATTTTATAACCAGAACCTGCTGCTACGGTGTACCATTGTGTTGCTTTCGCGCCAGAAGCTGTAATACCGTTCGTTTTTCCACAACATTTCGCACAAGAGCAATAGGCAGATGTATTAAATGATTTTACTGTTGGAGTAATGCCTTGTACTTTTTTAGCAAGTGTCGTTGATGCTGTGGTAGCAGGATTAACCGTTGCCACTCTTTCTGTTGATGATCTAGAAGTAATTTGAATGGTTCTTACTTCTACAATTTTGTTAACTGGTTCTTGTAAGATTTTAGATGAAATTTCCGTTCTTTCAATTTCAACTTCATTTTGATATTTTACTTTGTAAGTAACTTCTTTTAAGCCATTTTTTCCGTTTTGAACAATTTTATTTTGTGTCGTTCCTCCTTGTGTTGTTGCTTCTTTCGTAATGGTCTCAAAAGGAATTACCACTTGCTCTGTTACTAATTTTTCAGTAATAGTTCCATAGGAACTTAAAATTTCCTCTTTTGTAATGACTTTTTCTTTTTCTGCTATTTCTCCACTATAATCTGCTTTGTTTGAAATTCGAATTGTTTTATTTTGGGTAATTTCTAAGTCTATGTTAGGCGATACGATTTCTTCTGAAGTAAGTTGAATATGATTTTCTTCTAAGATTTCAGATACTTTCGTTTTCGTTGTTAAAACCGTCATTTCATAATTATTAGAAAGTATAATTTTCACATTTGTTAATTTTGCATTCGATGCCATAACACCTATTCCAGTAACAAAAATAAGTACTAGGCTGATTCCTAATATTTTCATTAAGGATCCGGATGCTTTTTCGTTTTTGTTCATAGAAAATTTTTCCTCCTTTTTTCTAGGCAAGGCCATTATATCATTTTTGTTTTTTAGTGTCAACTTTTCAAAGAATTCAATAGTGTAAAATAGTTTCGGAATGCAAAAAAAGAAAACCTTTGATATAATGTTTTAAATAAAAAATATAACAAACA
>CANQTK010000001.1 GCA_947626735.1 uncultured Clostridia bacterium | reverse complement strand
ACATTGTATCATAAGTTTAATTATGTGTCTTTTTATTTTTATAAAAACGGTAATTTAATTTTACCATTTATATTTTCTATTTTTATATAGGTTTTATAAAAATTTAAGTGCGGAGCGAATGTAGACTAAGCAAGTTAGAATTTCTTATAAAACCTATCTATTTTAATTGTTTATAACTCCAGGAAATAAATCATACACATTATACCCTAGCATGTCATCAAATTCTTTTTTTAATTTTTGTGCTTCTTTGATATGATATACTGTATTTTCGTATACTCCTCTTCTTACCATGATATCCACTAATCTTTTTTCTAATGTTAAATTAACGGAAGTACACATTAAATCGCATAAATTAATGATTTTTTCGTAAATCGTATATTCATGGTTTTTTATGAATTCCGTTCGAAAAGGAATATCTCTTGGCACTCCACCTGCTGTACAATATACATCATTATTTAAATAAGAATGAGTTAAGCAAATATTGGCATATTCGTCATCATAACCTAATTCTTTTAAATAATGATAACCATTCATAATATGATCAGAAACATCTCCAACTGCTTTCCCAATATCGTGAATATAACCTAAAGTTTTGGCATATTCTTCGTCTAAATTTAAGGCTTTTGCTATTTTTCCTGCTGAATTTCCCACGCAAATAGAATGATAAATCCATCTTTCTTCTTTTGTTTTTCCTTTTGCATTTTCCAACATTTCTAATGCTTTTGCACTTGTTAATTTCATTTTTTTCCTCCTATAATTTTTCTTATCTTTTACCTTTCATAATCATCTTGTGTTTTATTTCTATATTCAACACAGTGATATTGATGATTTATTTTTATATTTTCTTCAATATATTTCATTATTTCTTGTGGGGTTTCCATTACACAATATAAATGTTTCAAATTTAAAGGCTCTAATATATTGATTAAATCATCCCATTGATGCTCTATATTTAATATTAAAATTGGTTTATAGTGTTCTTTATTTTTCTTTGTGTCAATTGCATGAAATAGTTCTGCTAAAACTCCGCTTCCTCCTTTTAGAAAAACAGCTACATCTGACCAATCTAATAAAGCTCTTGTTACCTCTGATTGGTTGCTGAAGGCCCAATTTATTCTAGCATAAGGCCATTTATGTATTATTTCATATATACCACCAAAATAATTTGTTAAAGCTATCTCTAAATTATTATTCGGTTTAGGTATTTGTGATGCAACTATTCCTGGCAATCCATCCATTCCATCAAATATTATATTATGCTTTTTTTTATCTATCATTTTTCCAAACTCCACAGCAGCTTTATTATATTCCTTGCTAATGTTTGGATTCGTAGATCCAGATACAAATATTTCTATTCTTCTTTCCATATGTTTCTCCTACAATTCATATTCTTTTATTTCGCAATTTTTTAGTCCTTTATTTAAGAACTTGCCATCTCCAATTCCATTAAAGTAGGCATTAAATGCTTTGGATACTCCACTATGAGCGACAATAAGTACACTTTTATATTCTTTTGTTTTTAGTTCATCTAGGAAATGAAAAACTCTTTTAAAAAAACTTTTTATATTTTCAGCTGTTCCATATTGAATGGTAGAATAATAGTTCCAATATTCTTCTCTATTTGTTACTTCAAGAGGTTTGCCACTCAAATCACCACAATTTCTTTCTTTAATCCTATCGTCAAAAATAATTTTATAATTATTAACATTAACGATATTTGCAGTATGTTTTGTTCTCGTATATGGGGATGCTATTATAATATCAAATTTCATATTTTTAATTTTCTCTCGTAATTCCTCTGCTTGCTCTATTCCTGCATCACTTAAATCTTCGTCCTTATTACTGTATATGCCTAATACATTATGAAGGACCTCTCCATGTCTTACGATATATACTTTCATCTTTTATTTCTCCAACTTTTTAAATAAATCTTCGTATATTTTATTACAATCTAAGTAATTTACAAATGTAATGATACGATTATTTGAATTTCTTTGATAAGAAGTATCTTCGTTAATATCTGGACAATTGGTTTCAAAAGTTTCAAACCAATCTTTGTTTAACATGTAAGCAATAACGCTAATGTCCCAAAGTGGCCATCTATTTTTATTTTTATGAGTCGTGTATTCTGCAAAGTTTTGATATAGAAAATCACCTAATTCTGATTTTCCTTTTATTTTATTTTCTAGCTCGTAAACTGTTGTCATTAAGTTCGAAGCAACGCCTTTACATGGAATAATAGTTAATTTTACTTTTGACTTAAATACTATTTTAACCGCTTCTACATCTTTAAAGTTTGCTTCATGTAAGTTATTTTTCTTTAATAGCGTATGTCCACCAAGCCATATTACTTCTATTTTATCTATAATTTTAGGTTCTTTTTGAATGGCTAAGGCAATATTAGTAATAGCACCAATTGCTAGAAGATAGGTTTTCTCATTTTTTAATGCTATTTCTATGATTTTATCGACTGCTTCATTTGTGCCATGATATCCTTTTGAAATATAATTAGTAGCGCCTTTCCATATTTTATTTTCACTATTTTCGTTACATAGTTTAAATACTTTTTGGGCTTCCTCATAACTTCGGCTAATACCACTATCTTTCTTTATATCTCTTTCATTTTGAAAAGGTGCTATGGTAACTGCTTCTATTTCAAATTTATCTTGTGATTTTAATAAATAAGATAAAGCAAATTGGTCGTCACATTCATTGTAGGTATCTGTATCTAAAATAACTTTTATTTTTTCTTTATTATGATAATTTGAAATTTTAGTGTAGATTTCTTTCCAAGAACATACTCGCTCTATGTCTGTATTTTGCCTATTAAATGGCGTATCCATTATCCATACATTTACTTTGCTATTTTTTAAATCTAAACAAGTAGATAAACTGTCTTCAATCATAATGTCAATGCTATTTTTGATACATTCTACTGATTTTGCATGTTTGTCATAAGCATTCGTAAGAATTAAAGAATCGTAAGGTATCTTATATTTTTCTAACCACTCTTCTGTCATTCTTAGTGGCTCTTGGTATTCTCCATTGTCTCTTCCTGAAATAATATAAATTTCATTTCCATCTTCTTTTAATTTGGTAATATATTCTTTTGCACCGTCAATTAGGCTTAAGTTTTTCGCTATTCTTTCAATATTTTCATGATAAAAAGTTTCTTCTTCCTCTTTTGACCAATCAAACATTTTATGAATATATTCTTTTTCATTCACAATTCCATTATTTCTTAATTCTTTGTCATGCTTCTTATATTCTTCTAATAAACAATCATTAAAATTAGATATTACATTATCGATATCAATTCCTATTTTCATTTTTTACTTCCTTTTCTTGTATCAAATATTATTAAAACTACATTCTTTTAAATACAAAACCATCTGTAATTTCCTCGCTTGCCGTTCCTTCTTCTATTAAATTGGTTGTGCATGGTAATTCTACATTAATATGTGAAATATAACTTGTATTTTTTAGGTGAATTATAAAATCAAATTCTACGTTAAATCTTAAATCATCTAATTGTGCTTCTGTTTTTGCAAGAAGGCTACCATCATGTTTAATTTCTTCGTCTTCGTTAGAAATATAATCTCCCACTTCGGTATTAGAAAAACGAATAACAGCTGTTCCTCCTTGGTTTCCTATTTCTAATGTTTTAGTATTACTTTTACTTGCGCCACGATAAGTTAATTTATTTTCTTCTAAAAGATATTCCTTATCATAAGAAAATAATCTTCCTTCTAAACTATTTGGCATATAAGCTTGTACTTTTCCGTTTTTGTGGTGCTTCTGTTACTTGTATATTTTCAATGGAAATACTTTCTATCATAGCTTCTTCATTGTTTTTTTCGTTTTTTTCAATAGAAAAATAGATATCATTATTTTGGAAAATAGATAAGTTCCATTTTTCTTCTGTCCCTTCGTTTTCTACTCCTTCTGCTGTACTTACAATGGTAATTTTAGAAAGCGTAAAAGGCATATTTAGCTCGCCTTCTACGTAATATTTCATACTAATAATTCCAACAATTAAAATGGCAAGTATAATAAGTGCAATAGCAATACATGCTTTTATTTTTTCTTTTCTTCTATTTTCCATTTTTGATACCGTTTCCTCCTTCGTGATATGCTTGATTAAAAATTTATTTTTTGCTTGTCCCTTTATATATTATTCAATATGTATTTAAAAATTCCTATTTTGTATTTTTATAACAACTTGATAATATAATACACTTTTCTTGCTTGTTTTTCAAGCAAAATCGTAATATTTAGACATAAATAAATCCAAACTATAAATCATAACGTTTTATAATTTGGATTTATTTCACATTTCTAGTCTTTTTTATTTTGACTTTCTATTAGCTTATTTACATTGATTGTTGGTAATATTAATGGATTGACATTTGCACTTGCTGTATATGTAGATACTATTGATCTAATATAAGGATATAGAATTGCTATTGTATTTGGCTCAAAATCAATTTTGTCTTCATTATTTTCTATTGTAAAATATCTTGTTATAACAATTTCCATTTCAAAAGGATAATTATTAGTTATTGCATCCTCAAATATTTTAGTTGTTAATTCTATTTCCATTGAATCATTATCTTTTTTTACATTTTTATTAATATTAAAATTTATTTTAGTTTTTTGTTTCATTTTTGAGACATTTCATAATAAAGATTGAGAAGTCAATCATGATATTTCCATGCCAAAAATACATTTATACTTTATTTTCTGATTTAATGCAAAAGTTTATAGCAATTGTTGAAATGATTGATAGTATAAATATAATATAAAAGATATTTTCACCTATAAAGTTGCTTAATATGGCAAGTAATATAAATATAATTACTTCTGTAAAGCATAGACACATTTGACCTACTGCTGATAAAAGGTCATTGTCTTCCTTGGATTCTTTTATAATATTTTGTATTGATGTTTGTATAGAAGTTTCATATACTTTTGCAAAATTATCACTCAGTGCGTTATTTAACGATATGATTACTTTATTTCTAGCAAATAAATATACACCACTTATAAAAGCTTTAATTACCGATACTAAATTATTTGATTTTGACAAATTCTTATCTGAATATCTTCCTATGAATGTTATAGTTACTATTTGTAACAATAATGATACTATAATTACAGAGGAAAATGTAGAAAAATCTTTTAAAACAATATATAAATAAAGTGGTGCAAATTGTTTTTCTATTATTTGATTTGTTGTTAAAGCATAAATAATTTTATATCTACTTTTACTCTTAAAAATATATTTTATTGTTGATTTAAATGCATTTATTTTATTCTCTACTTTATAATCTATTTTTTTTATTAATATATATTGTAATACAAAAAATATAGTAATTATTAAAAATAATATAATATTATTATTTGTGATTACGCCCCATGCTACAAAACAACTCGCTAAGGCTGTTCCTAAAATCTTACTTATATTGATAAAACTATTGTATTTTCCTCTATGTTGTGTTTCTACATATTTACTAGATAATGCATCACTTGATGGATTAGAAAGTCCCATAAATCCCATTATTAATATAAATATAACTATACTTTTATATAAATTTGTTGTATCTAGTAACATATAGGCACAAATGATACTAAAGATATTAGATATCATAATACATTTTGCTATTCCTAATTTTGAAGATATTGTTACAAATAATGGTGTAGTAAATCCTGTTATTCCAAATCTTAACCCATAAATTAATAGTATAAGCCATATTGATATTCCATTTTTATATAACATAACAGTTCCAAATGTTCCTATTAGAGCATTTGCAAAATTATATGATAGAGTACTAAAGTACATATATTTATATTCTTTTTTATAGAAATATTCTTTCATCGATTGCTCCAAAATTATTTTTTCATT
Source organism: uncultured Clostridia bacterium (assembly GCA_947626735.1). GTDB lineage: Bacteria > Bacillota > Clostridia > TANB77 > CAG-508 > UMGS1663. The sequence goes on along the minus strand of CANQTK010000001.1, from coordinate 68,547 downwards.
TCATAATAGATAGTTTGATTTGTGAATTATTTTTTTATTAGTCTAATAGCTTGTAAATAAAGAAAGTAAAATAGCTAATGCATTAAAATTGCATTAAATTTAAAAGTAAAAAGTCGTAAAATGCTTATATTATAGTAATTACGTTTTTCTATATTTTGGCGGAGACGGTGGGATTCGAACCCACGGGACACTGTTACATGTCTAACTGTTTTCGAGACAGCCTCGTTATGACCACTTCGATACGTCTCCATAAAATACGCTAAAATTATTTTTTCTTTTTGCGTAATTCTTTGAAAAAGTCTTGTAAAACTTTTTCACATTCCTCTTTTAAAATGCCTGTTTCACATTCTATTTTATGATTAAAAGTATAGTCTTCTAACAGATTCAATACACTTCCGCAGGCTCCTGTTTTATAATCCATAGTACCAATATAGACTTTTTTGATTCTGGCTTGAATTAATGCTCCTGTACACATGGAACAAGGCTCTAATGTAACATACATTTCGCAATCCTCTAAACGCCATGCTTTTAATTTCTTACTTGCTTTTTGAATAGCAAGGATTTCTGCATGACAAGTGCAAAGGTTTTTACTTTCTTTTAAATTATGTGCTCTTGCTATTATTTTTCCATCTTTTACAATGACAGCACCTACTGGAACTTCTTCTTTTTCGTAGGCCTTGTAGGCTTCTTTTAAGGCCTCTTTCATAAATTTTTCTTCCATGTTTTTTCCTTTATAAAAAAATGGTGTTCCAGAGAGGATTTGAACCTCCGACCTGCAGTTTAGGAAACTGTCGCTCTATCCTACTGAGCTACTGGAACATATTACTTTTTTATTTTACTATAAAACATTGGAAAAAGCAATATTGACATATTGGTTTTTGAGTAATTTTATGCTATAATCTTTTTGTTTGAATAAATTTTGATAGTAAATATTATTTGAAAAATATTATTTTTAATGTTGATGTGTGCCTTGTTTAAAAAGAGAAAGGATTGAAACTTAAAATGCAAAAAATATTAGGATATATGAGAAGGGCAATTAGAGCCTATGATATGTTGCAAAATGGAGATAAAATAGCAGTATGTTTATCTGGTGGAAAAGATTCTATTACCTTACTTAAAGGGCTAAAGCAGCTTCAAACTTATTTTGATAAAGACTTTGATTTGATTGCCATTAGTGTTAATCCTGGTTTTGAATTTTTTGATTGTAATTTTTTACAAAAAACTTGTGATGAAATAGGCGTTCCTCTCATTATTGAAAATAGCAATATTAAGCAAATTGTATTTGATATTAGAGAGGAAAAAAGGCCTTGTTCTTTGTGTGCCAATATTCGAAGAGGCATTTTAAATTCGGTTGCTATTCGTGAAGGTTGTAATAAAATTGCTCTTGGTCATAATGAAGATGATGCTTTAGAGACTTTGCTTATGAATTTATTTTTGACTGGCAATTTTTCTACTTTTTCTCCTACTTCTTATATGGACCGCTCTAAAATGACGGTTATAAGGCCTTTAATTTATACTCCTGAAGTTGAGATTCGAAGATTTATAAAGAGAGAAAATATACAAGTTATGAAAAAAACTTGCCCAATGGACGGCGTTTCAAAAAGAGAATATATGAAAAATTTATTGAAACAATTAAATATGGATATTCCAATGTGCCGTGCTAATTTATTAGGTGTTATTAAAAGAAATAAAATAAATGGTTGGCACGAATAAAATTGAGCTTTTCTATTATATTAAAAAGGCATAAAAATTTTTCTTAAAAATATCAAAAAAAGAAGGGGTGTCCCCACCGTTCCAAAATGGAACGAAAAGGGGCGTCCCTCCTGTTTGGTTTAAATACTTTTTTGTATTTTTTCTAGTCTTTCCTTAGTATCTTCTAAAGATGTACCTTTTACTCCTATATAATATTTTATTTTTGGCTCTGTTCCAGATGGTCGAACGGCTACCCATCCGTCTTCTTCTAATTCATAATAAAGTACATTGGAAACTGGCAAAGTTATTTTTTCGCTTTCGTTTGTTTCTACATTTATTATAGTTTGCGTTTGGTAGTCTCTTATTTTTTTAACGGCATATCCACCTATTTCTTTTGGTGGATTTGTTCTTAAGTTTTCCATTGTAGTTTTTATTTTTTTTGCACCATCTATTCCTTCTAGAGTAATTTGTTTTACTCCTTCTTTATAGTATCCATATTTTTCATATAAGTTTATCATTTGCTCCCATAAAGAAATTCCTTTTTCTTTATCATATGCTGCCGCTTCGCATAGAAGTGCTACTGCCGCTACTCCATCTTTATCTCTTGCATAGTCTCCTGCTAAGCATCCATAACTTTCTTCATATCCAAAGATAAAGTTATATTTTTTATTTTCTTCAAACTCTTTTATTTTTTCTCCAATATATTTAAAGCCTGTTAATACTTCAAATAGTTGTACTCCATAGTGTTTTGCTATTGGCTCTGCCATAGTAGAAGAAACAATACTTTTAATAATAGCAGAATTTTCAGGAAGTGTATTTTTTTCTTTTCTTTGCGATAATATATATTCTAAAATAAGAAGTGCTGACATATTTCCTGTAAGCCCAATGTATTCCTTTTCGTGTTTTACATAGACACCTAATCTGTCGCTATCTGGGTCTGTGGCAAGTACGATTTCTGCATTTACTTTTTGAGCTAGCTCTAATGCTAAAGTAAAGGCTTTTTTGTCTTCTGGGTTTGGATATTCTACTGTTGGAAAGTTTCCATCTGGCTGTTCTTGTTCTTTTACAATATGCACATTGGTAAAGCCGATTTCTTTTAAAACTCTTTGTACTGGCACATTTCCTGCTCCGTGAAGTGGTGTATATACAATACTTAAATTTGCTTGTTTTTGTATTACTTCTTTATTTTGTAATTGCTTTTTGATTTCTTCGATATAACTATCTTCTATCTCTTTTCCTATGGTATGATATAATCCTTTTTCTACTGCTTCTTCTTTTGAAATGCTTTTTATTTCTTCATAATTTTGAATTTTCTTTACTTCGTTCATGATTTGTTTATCTATTGGCGCTGTTATTTGTGCTCCGTCTTCGGCATATACTTTGTATCCATTATATTTAGGTGGATTGTGGCTTGCTGTAATCATAATTCCTGCTATACATTTTAATTTTCTAACACTATACGATAATTCTGGAACAGGTGCTATATTTTCAAATAGATATGTTTGAATTCCATTGGCATTTAAAACGGAAGCTGTTACTTCACTAAAATAACGAGAATTGTTTCTAGAATCATAACTGATTACAACTCCTCTTTGCTCACCTTTTTCTTTTTTTATGAAATTGGCTAGCCCTTGTGTTGCTTTTCCTACTGTGTATTTGTTCATGCGGTTGGTTCCTGCTCCCATAATTCCCCTTAAACCTGCTGTTCCAAATTCTAATTCTTTATAAAAACGGTCTTCGATTTCTGTTTCATTTTCTTTTATTTCTTCTAGTTCTTTCCTTGTTTGTTCATCAAAAAATAAATTGGTTGCCCACTTTTTATATTCTTCTTGGTAAGACATTTGTTCCTCCTCTATTCTTTATCCATACTTTTACAATTTTACTTTTGTAAAGTTTTTAACTTTATTTACATTTTAAAATTTGTTAGCATTTTTGCATTTTATGATACTCTTCATACAATTTTCTTGCTGTCTCTGGACTGTCTTGTCCCTCTGCATTTTTAATTGGTGCAAATTCTTCTTCTCTTTTTACTCTAAAAATTACCATATCTTCTAATTGTTCAAAAGCATCAAAGATAAAAGCTTCAAATTTATAAGCATTTGGTTTTTCTGGTGTTACTACTTTTCCTTCTTGGTTCAAATACTCTATCTTTTTATGCGCACTATGATAAGGAAGTTTATCTTTGCTAATTTCTTCTATGGCATGAATATGAAATAAATTACAATTAATATGTGACTCTCCATATACTAAGTTTCCTTTTTCATCTGTCTTTTCTGCCATTTCTTTTGAAATTTCGCTATATTCAATAACACTTGGCTTTCCTTGCTTTTTGCAAAATACACCTACTTTTTCTTCTGGATATGCCTTTACTAAGCTTTTCCCTCCTGCTAATACCTTTTTATCTTCACATAGTCCAATAAAAATAGGGTCTACCATTTTTATTAATACATTATCGACTGGTCCAAAAAAAGCCCACTTAATTCCTCGTTGTTTCATATTATCAATGACTCCGCTTTTTCGCATAGCAGTAAAGATTCCTCCATGTCCGTCAGCCGCTTCATTTACCTTTCCTTCTTTATTATAAAGTAGTTTTCCTTCTTCATTTAAAACTGGTAATTCTCCTTGTTCAAAAAAGGTAATATCTTCTTTTTGATAGCCGAAATAATGATTTTTTTCAAAAAATTCAATGGTTTCTTGATGGTTTTGCTTACTTGTCATGATATACCAAGGAATCGATACTTCATATTTTTGACATGCTTCTTTTAGGGAATCACAAAGCACTTCAAAAATTGTTTTATGACTTTCTAATCCAAAATCAAAAGTTCCTTTTGGTCCCTTATGCCCAAGTCTTGTTCCGTTGTCCTCCTGCCATAGTAACAACAGCATATTTTCCTTCTTTTATGATATGTTCTCCTATTACTTCATAATGTTTTCGTTCTTCTTGGGATAATTTTTCTTTTTCAATAAAAGAAATAGGTTGAATTTCTTTTTCTTTTTTTTCTTCTTTTTGAATTGCTTTTTTATATAATTGATTTAACTGCTCATAATTTACTTCTAATAATCTATCCATTAAGTCTTCTGTATATTCAATTGGGTATTGTAATAACTGTTCTTGCTTTTCTTCTTTTAGTTTTTGTTTTAATTTCTCCCATTTTTCTTCCATTGTTTCCCTCCTATTTGGTTTTTTCATCATATCGCATTATTTGCTTTACGTCAAATTTATTTTTTACTTTAAAAATCTTTTTGTATAAAATAAAAAGTATAGTAAAAAACTTACTATACTTTCTTAATTTTTCCTATTTATTTTGTTTTTATTCTAGCCCAACCACTGCTTTTTCTTCTAAGTGATTCCTTTTTTCATAATCGGCAAATACTTCTCCTATTTCTTTTTCTCCAGAAGTATTTAAGATTTTATCATGCTTATCCAAAATTTCTTGCATACTTCCATTAAATTGAATAAGATCATAACAATTAATGACTTTGATAGAGTGTTTCATGAAATGAGAAGCAAAATATTTATCTAATTTGTTATTTTGCCTTTGCATAAACTCTTTATCCCCATTAATAAAGATGACTAATTCTTGGTTTTCTTTCAATTCGTTAATACTACTCTTTATTTCTTCTGATTTACTCCAATTTAAACTTAAAATTTTTTCTTCATTTTTTAAATTTAATCTTCCTATTAATGTATTTATATTTTGCTTTATATCTTTTTCTAAAATTGTAACTATTTTCGCTTGTTCATTTATTTTTTGATTTACATAGGGTAACAACATAGTAACTAAGTGCCAATCACTTACATAAAAACTACATAGTTTTGTTATATTATTTTCTTGCATGTCCATATTTTAGCCTCCTCTTTTGTTTACTGGTAAATTTTACCATTTATTTTGAAATATGTCAATAATATTACAAATAAAGTTTTCGCTATATTTCGACATTTTCAAGTTTTTATTCTGTTTTCTAATAAAACTTTTTTCCAAATATGTATATAATTTTTTTATTTGTTAATACTTAAATTAAAGAGAAAAGAAATACATTTTTGGAGGTTTTAAAATGAAAACTTTACTATCTATTATATGCAGTAAAAAAGTAAAAAATTCCTTAATTTTACTATTTTTATTATTTTTGTATGTTGCTATCTCTGCTTTTTCTTACGCAAGCACAGTTTCTAGCGATATTGAAAAAAGTGTTTTTCGTCTTCATGTTCTTGCTAATAGCAATTCCGAAGAAGATCAAGCTTTAAAATATGAAGTAAGAGATGCTCTGATTGAATATATGAATACTCTTTGTAAAGAGGTAAAAAGTAAGGAAGAAGCAATGCAAATTGCCTCTTCTCATCAAGAAGATTTTAAACAAATTGCACAAAGCGTTATTGCTAACAAAGGTTATACTTATCCTGTTAGTGTAGAAATCGGAAACTTTTCCTTTCCTACGAAAAATTATGGAGATGTAAGTCTTCCTGCTGGTTTCTATGATGCTTTACGTGTAAAAATAGGAGAAGCACAAGGACAAAATTGGTGGTGTGTCATGTTTCCTCCTTTATGTTTTGTCAATGTAAGTTCCGGTATTGTTCCAGAGGAATCTAAGGAATTAATGAAACAAGAATTAAATGACGAAGAATATTCGATTGTAACGAAAGAAGAAAATTCTGAGATTCAATTTAAAATAGGACTAATTGAATGGTTTGTAAACCATAATTTATTAACTGCAAAAAAATAGTTGTCAATTCCAAAAATTTGTGATATAAATATTATGTTAAAAAATAGAATATAGAAACTATATTCTATTTTTTATATGTTAGAATAAAAATTTTTAATAAAAAATAAATGGACAAAAAATTTAAATTCTTTAGGGGGTAATTTTTTTGGATAAATTAATCATTAAAGGTGGTACTCGTCTAAAAGGAGAAGTCACTATCAGTGGAGCAAAAAATGCTGCAGTAGCTTTAATTCCCGCTACTTTATTAATTAATGGTATTTGCACTATTACGAATATACCCAATATTAGCGATGTGAAAATTTTTTGTAAAATACTAGAGGAATTAGGAGCTATTATTACTTGGAATAATGAAAATGAAATTACGTTTGATACTAGAAATATTTCTTGTACAAACACACCGTTAGATATGACTAGTAAATTTCGTGCTTCTTATTATTTAATAGGTTCTTTACTTGGAAGATGTAAAGAAGCTATGGTGGGTCTTCCTGGTGGTTGTAATTTGGGGCCAAGACCAATTGACCAACATATTAAAGGGTTTGAAGCTTTAGGTGCAAAAGTAGAAGTAACACAAGGCAAAATCATAGCAAGCGCTAAAAATTTAGTAGGAACTTCTATTTATATGGATATGGTTTCTGTTGGTGCTACGATTAATATTATGCTAGCTAGTGTCCTAGCCAAAGGAACTACCATTATTGAAAATGCTGCCAAAGAGCCTCACATTGTAGATGTTGCAAACTTTTTAAATACGATGGGTGCCGATATTCGTGGCGCAGGAACTGATGTGATTAAAATAAATGGTGTCAAAAAATTACATGGAAATGCTACTTATTCTGTCGTTCCTGATCAAATTGAAGCAGGTACTTTTATGCTTGCAGCCGTAGCTACAAAGGGAGATTTAGTTATTAAAAGTTGCATTCCTGAACATTTAGATTGTTTAACCGCAAAAATTTTAGAAATGGGAGCCAATGTAGAAGCAGAAGGAGATTCTATTCATGTTTGGACAACAAAAAGGCCTAATAAAGCTAATATCAAAACACAACCTTACCCTGGTTTTCCAACTGATTTGCAACCACAAATGGGCGTATGTTTAGCAATAGCTAATGGTACAAGCATTATGAAGGAAGAAATTTGGGAATCTCGTTTTCAATACACTGCTGAATTAAACAAAATGGGAGCCAATATTACTAATCAAGGAAAATCTGCCATTTTTGAAGGAGTAAAAGAATTATACGGCGCTCCTGTAGAAGCTACAGATTTACGTGCAGGTGCTGCCTTAATTATTGCTGGTATTGTTGCCAAAGGCGAAACCACTCTTACTAATCTTGTGCATATTGACCGTGGTTATGAAAATATAGAAGAAAAATTTAGAAAAATAGGAGCAAATATTCAAAGAGTTGCTGAAGAAATAGAATAGCAAAGGAAGAAAAAAATGTTTCAATTTCGTAGTTTATATAGTGGTAGTAGTGGAAATTGTTCTTTTGTACAAACGGATACTACCAAAATTTTAATAGATGCTGGACAAAGTGCAAAAAAAATAGAAGAAGCTTTACATTCTATACAAATAGACCCGTTTTCCATTGATGCTATTTTAATTACTCATGAACATTCAGACCATATTAAAGGATTAGGTATTTTGGCCAAAAAATTTCAAATTCCTGTTTATGCTAATGTTGAAACTTGGGAGGCTATGCCTGTACAAAAAGAAAAAATAGCAAAAGAAAATAGAAATACTTTCCTTTTTGAAACGTTTTTTATTGGAGATATTAAAATAGAGCCTTTTTCTATTCCACATGATGCTGCTAACCCTTGTGGTTTTAATCTTTATCATAAAAATAAAAAAATGAGTATAGCTACCGACATTGGCCATATTAGTGAAGAAGTAATCACACATTTAAGGAATAGTTGCTTCCTTTTAATTGAATCTAATTATGAACCAGAAGTGTTAAATTGTTCTTCTTACCCTTATTTATTAAAGCAACGTATTAAAGGACCAAACGGACATCTTTCTAATGTAGATGCCGGAAAAACGATTTCCTACTTAGCCGATTATGGTTTAAAACAGGCAATGCTTGGTCATTTAAGTAAAGAAAATAACTTTCCAGAACTTGCTTATAAAACGGTAGCAGAAGAATTAATGAAGAATCATTCTTCCGAAAATTTAGTTCATTTATCTGTGGCAAATCGTCTAGAAATAAGTCCTATGATTAATGTAAGTTAGAAAGGGTTTTTATGATACATATTGATGTTATTTGTGTTGGTAAAATACGAGAAAATTATTTAAAAGAAGCAATTGCAGAATATGAAAAACGTCTTTCGAAATATTGTGTTTTTCATATTATAGAGCTTCCCGATGAAAAATTACCAAGCAAATTAAATGATAGTACTCAAGCAGAAATTAAGGAAAAAGAAAGTAAAGCTATGTTAGCTCGTATTAAAAAAGATAGTTATGTTATCGCTTTAGATTTACAAGGAAAAAGTTACGATTCTATTGCATTTTCTAATAAATTACAACAACTTTCTCATTGTAATAGCCATATTACTTTTTTAATTGGTGGTACTTTAGGAATGACAGAAGAATTATTAAAGACTGCGAAAGAATCCATTTGTTTTTCTAAAATGACTTTTCCTCATCCATTAATTCGCTTGTTTTTATTAGAACAATTATTTCGTGCTTTTAAAATTGCTAGCGGTGAAACTTATCATCATTAATATAGTTTGTTTTGTAGAGGGATGGAAATCAAAAGTTAGGATAGATAAAATAAATAGGGGCTTATTCTATTATATTTTAAAAAAAAGGTTGATGAAATTTTTAGGGGGCAAAATCATCAGTTATTTACTAGGAAATACTTTTTTATCCCTCTACAAAATTAATAACAATTTAATTTTTTAATTTTTTTTGGATTTTTTTAGACCAAAAAATAATTTGAATTCTTCGAACAAAAAAATACAGTAAGAAGAATGATAAAATTTGAATGAACATGTTTCGTTATTCCTTGAATAAATTATGTATACATAATATCTTAAATTTTCTTGTTTGTCAAGAAAAACTTTACGACAAAAATCCCCAAATTACTACAGAAGTCAGCATTCCTACGAAATCTCCTAAAAGAGCACAAGCAAGGACAAACCTTGTTTTTTTTATGCCTACACAGCTTGTATAGATAGCAATGGTATAAAGAGTAGTTTCTGTAGAACCCATAATCGTAGAAGCAATTAATCCAATTTTAGAATCTACACCGAAATTGGTTAGAATATCCGTTGCAATGGCTGTAGATGCACTTCCTGAAATAGGGCGAAGTATAGCAAGTGGCATAATTTCACTAGGAATATGAAATACATTCGTAAGAGGAGAAATAAATTGAATGATAAAATCTAACACCCCCGAACTTCTTAAAGCTCCTATTGCAATAAAAATACCAAGTAAAGTAGGAAATAGTTTCACCACAATTTCCATTCCTTCTTTTGCCCCTTCTACAAAAGTATCATATACTTTATTTTTTTCTAATAAACCATAAATAATAATAATAGCAATTATCATTGGAATAGCACTAGATGAGATAAAATTGATAATTTTCATTTTTCTTCCTTCTTTTTAAAAAGATTTCTATTTTTTCTTTTATCCATTGCAATACACCATTTAGTTGTAAAAATGACCGTTAAAAAAGCAGCCATAGTAGCTCCCCATACGGGAAAAATTATTTGGGTAGGATTTGTTGAATTGAAAGAAGAGCGAATAGCAATGACAGTAGTGGGAATTAACTGCAAAGATGCTGTATTAATGACAATAAACATAGCCATAGAATGGGATACTGTATCTTTTTGGGGATTTTCCTTTTGCAACGTTTTCATTGCTTTTAGTCCTAAAGGGGTAGCCGCATTGCCTAAGCCCAAAATATTAGCAATCATATTCATAGAAATTTCTTCTTTTGCCTTCTCATTATCTTTATTTTCTGGAAATAAAAAGTTAATAAGTGGTTTTAATAATTTTGTTAATTTTTCTGTGAAACTAGTTTCTTGTGCTATTTTCATGATGCCATTCCATAAACAAAGGCTTCCAAAAAAAGTAATGCACAATTGTACTGCGTTTGCTGCTGATTCAAAAATGGATTGATTGATTGCCTCTACATTTCCTTTTAAAATTGCATAAATAAAAGAAATTAAAATAAATATTGGCCAAAGAATATTTAACATATTTCCTCTTTTCTAAATTAACTTATAAAATAATATTTACTTATTTATATTATTATGATACAATGTATTTAAATTACAAATATTGCCTTTTTTCTTTTAAAGCTTATTCTTAATAGTGTTATTTTATTACTATAGGAAGTAAAACATAATTCTACTACTTTTTTCATCTTTTTTAAAAAGATTTCCATTTTTTATTGCGTTTTATTTTCTTTTATGGTATTATGAATATAGAACTTTTTGTCGAAAAATGGCGAATAAAGGAGGAAATAAAATGAAATCAACAGGTATTATAAGAAGAGTAGATGAATTAGGTAGAGTTGTAATTCCTATTGAACTTAGAAATCAATTTCAAATTGTAGAAAAAGACCCAATTGAAATTTTTGTCGATGGTTCTTCTATTGTATTAAAAAAATATGAAAGATCTTGTCTTTTTTGCGGAAACACAAAAAAATTAACAAATTATAAAGATAAACTTGTTTGCAATAAATGTATTAAACAACTTAAGTCCATTGCTGACGAAGATTAAGAAAAAGAATAAAATACAATTCAAAATAAAAAACTTCATGATTGAAGTTTTTTATTTCGGATTGTATTTTTTAGTTGATAAATTTTTGGTAAATTTCATTTTTACTTACGCCTTTATCTTTTGCTATTTTCTTAATAATTTCATTTTTGGTAAATCCTTGTTTTTCATAATAGGTATAATGTTCTTCCAAAGTCATTTCTTTTTTCATTTTTTCTTCTTTGGTTTGTTCTTTTTCCTGATTCGCTTCTATTAAAATAATATGTTCTCCTTTTGGTTCTTGGTATTTTTCTATCAGTTCACTAGTTGTCCCTCTTAAAAATTCCTCATGAATTTTAGTTAACTCCCTTGCTATTACTATTTGTCTATTTTCTAATATTTCTTCTAAATCCTTTAACGTTTGTTTTAATTTATGTGGTGCTTCGTATAAAATAGCCGTTTTATTTTCTTTTTGTATTCTTCCTAATTGTTCTTTTCTTAATTTTTTATTTAACGATAAAAATCCATAAAAAACAAACTCTTTCGTATCTAAACCCGAGGCAATAAGGGCATTAATTAAGGCACATGCTCCAGGAATAGGAATGACTTTTATCTTTTCTTTAATTGCTTCTTTTACAATTACTTCTCCAGGGTCTGAAATAACAGGCGTTCCTGCATCCGAAACCAAAGCAATATTTTTGCCTTCTTTTAATTTCTGTATTAATTCTTCTTGTCTTACATCTTCATTGTGCCTATGGTAACTAATGAAAGGTGTTTTAATATCATAATGATTTAATAATTTTAAAGTTTGTCTTGTATCTTCTGCTGCAATTAAATCAACTTCTTTTAATAGGCGAATGGCTCGAAATGTAATATCTTCTAAATTTCCAATTGGTGTTGCTACTAAATATAAATTTCCACTCATTTTTTCCTCCATGTACCTTTTAGGGACGTTTCCTTTTGGTATATCTGTCCCTTTTGGTATTTTTCAATTTTTATTATATATTTTTAATATTTCTTCTGTATATTGTCCTTTATTATCATATACAATTAATGGTTTTTCTACCTTTAAAAATTCTTTTGCATTTTTTACTGCTTTGATTAATACTAATTTTGGCTCCTCTTCATAAGTAGAATGAACAAAACGAATTTTTTTTGGTTCTAATTTATATTTCTTTAAGGTAACTATTATTTCTGCTAATCTTTCTGGCCTATGTACCATATAAAAATTTCCTTTATCTTTTAATAAAGAAAAGCTTATGCTTATAAAATCTTCTAAAGTAGCGCTTACTTCATGTCTTGCAATGAACTTATTTTCTGCTTCATTTGTTTTTCCTGTATTTCTTTTTTTATAGGGTGGATTGGTTACAATACTATCGATTGAATTTTTTTCAAAAACGGTTTCTAACTCTTTTACATTGTTATGAAGCATTTCTATTTTATCTTCTAACCTATTTAAAACTACACTTCTTTTTGCCATTTCTATGACATCTTCTTGAATATCAATGCCATAAATTTTTTTTAAGTTTGTTTTCGCTGTTAATAAAATACTAAGAATACCGGTTCCCGTTCCTAAATCTAGTACGATGCTATTATTGCGAATATCTTTTGCAAAGTCAGAAAGTAAAACACTATCGATACCAAAGCAAAATCCATTTTTATTTTGAATTATTTTTAACCCTTTATATTCTAAATCATCGATTCTTTCATTTTCTTTTAATTGCATTTTTTCTTTTCCTTTTTTCTTTTTTGCCTATTATATCATATCTTTTTTCTTTTTTCATCTTTCTTGTTTTTGTATTTTTTCGATTTTCTTGTACTTAGTTTTGAAATTATTTTTTTTAAATTTTAATTTGTATTATCACCGTTTTTCTAATAATACTTTATTATAATTTTTTTATGTTATATTTTAATTCCTTATTGCATTATCGAAAAAAATAGAATTAAGTTTTTTATTTTTTACTTAATTCTATTTTTTTCTCTTCCTTCCTATGTTAGTAAATTACTTTTCAAAAGACCTTTAAAATTTATTTTTAATCTATATATCTTTGTTTGTCTAGTTGATAATTATTTTTTATTTCTTCTTCTGTTAATCCCTTTTTATAGATTCGACAACTATATATATTCATATTAGAGAAATATCCTACTGGTTTTTCTTCATCTGGTTCTACACCTAATACCATAATCGTATTTTTTTCCGGCTTTACATATATTCCAGTAAATAATTTTTCTCCTTTTTTCTCGCCATTGATATAAACTTTCACACTAGTACCATCAAAAGTTACCGCCACATGAACTATTTCTTGTGTTATTTCAAATGGAGCAATAAAATCAAAATAGTTATTAGAGGCAGATTCAGTTGTTTTACTTCCAATGTATAATTCCAAGTTATTCTTATTATTTACCCATATTGCTATTCCACCATATAAAGTATTAGAAAAAATTCTATTTTGTCCTTTTGAAAAATCATTAAATTTTATTGTGGCTTCTAAAGTTAAAGGTGAATTTGTATCGATTTGTCCAATTCCTATCCAATCATCTATCCCATCTAAGGAAATACAATTGGACTCTATACTTGCCCCATGGATCTGTGCATCATAGGAATCATTTTGTGCTAAGTTTTTCCAAGTAGTTGCTTTACTGTCATGTCCACTTCCCGTATTATTAAGAGCATCGTATTGTACTAATAAACCATTTTGTACATATAATGCTAAGTCCATACTATCTAAAAATTGATTAATCTCTTCTTGTTCCTCCTTACTACTTTTTTCATATAACTCTCTTGCCTCGATTGCTCTTTTAAAAACGCCGTTTTCTCCTAGTACTAAATTAATACTTACCCCTGCTAAAATAATTAATACGATAATGGTAATCACTAATGCCACTAACGTAATTCCTTTGTTATATTTTGTTTTTTTTATATTATTTTTTACTAAGTTTCTGTTTTTGTCTTTCTTCACTTTTTTCCTTTCCTCCCTGTATCCTATATTCAGGGTTTAAAGTTAACCCTAAACTTCATCTTTTGTGCCTATTAATGTTATTTTTTAGTATTATTTTTTCTCTGTTTTTTATACTAATTTTTTTCTTTTTACAAAATAATATTATGTTTAACAGTTATTACAACTTACGTTTTTATTTTACTATTTCCTTACTTCTTAGTCAAGTCTTTTCTTTTTTGCATTTTGCACTTATTTTACTTTTTTACATATAATATAATAATAAATTTTAGTAGGTGTTTTTATGAAAATAAGTGGATATCAAAAAAATCAATCTCATTGTAATAATATTTATTCTTCCAATAAAAAAAATAATCATGATTTTTGCTCTCCTTTAAATTCTTTATTTGAAGTAGAAAACTTTTTATGCAATTTAAAAAAAGTAACAAAATGTATTAATTTATATAAATTTTTAAAATAATTTAATTATCATAAATAAAAAATAGAATTAAGCTTTTTATTTTACTTAATTCCTTTTTTATTTTTAAAATTCTCGATTAAAAACTTGATCAAATTTTATTTTTCCATCTTTAAATTCTTTATTTTCTTCTCCATTAATTTTTATTTTAATTCCATTTATTTCGGTTAATTCCGTTACTGTTTTTACAATTGATTGCAACGTTATTTTTTCTTCTTGTTCACCACCAATATGATTTAAAATAAATTCTTGACTAAAATCTAAAATTAAAATTTCTCCTTCTTTTTCTATTTTATTTATTTTTGTGCCTTCTGGAATTGTTTTTTGCAAATTTTCATTTTTTGGTCCTTCTATTAACATATTTACTATTTTTTCATAAGGATTATCGATTAATTCTTTCACATCGATTAGCCTTGCTTCTGGTATTAATGCATTTTCTTTTTTAAAGTATAAAGAAACAATAGTCTGCCTCATTTGCGCATCGGTTATTTCTTCTTGTGGTGTATATTCTGTCATTTCCTCTTCTCCCTTTTTTCCTCTAAAGAAATAAACTCCTAAAACAACTATACTAATGAAAAAAATTGCTATTGTCACTACTAAGATTCTTTTTTTATCTAACATAGTTTTGCCTCCTTTTTCTTTTTACATTCCTATGTTAGACAAGTTACTTTTAGAACAAGACTTATCAAATTTCACATCCTGTTTTTCTTTCAAAATTTATTTCTCATCTATATATCTTTGCTTATCTAGTTGATAATTATTTTTTATTTCTTCTTCGGTTAATGCATTTTTATAAATTCGACAGCTGTATATATTCATATTAGAGTAACCACTTGATGCCTTTTCTCCGTATGGTTCTGCGCCTAATGTCATAATGGTATTTTCCTGAGGTTCTACATATATTCCAATAAAAGGTACTTCTCCTTTTTTCTCACCATTCATATAAACTTTTACACTAGTACCATCAAAAGTTATCGCTACATGAACCGTTTTTTGTAGTATATCAACTGGAATATTTAAGTTAATATAATTATTAGAAGCAGATTCCTCTGTTTTTCTTCCAATGCACAAGCATAATTTATTTTTTTCTACCCAAACTGCAATTCCACCAACCTGTGTATTGGAAATAAATTTGTTTTGTCCTGCTAAAAAATCATTAAATTTTATAGTAGTTTCTAATGTTAAAGGTGAATTTGTATCGACTTGTCCAATTCCTATCCAATCGTCTATCCCATCTAAGGAAATACAATTGGACTCTACGCTCGCCCCATGAATCTGTGCATCATAGGAATCATTTTGCGCTAAGTTTTTCCAAGTAGTTGCTTTACTGTCATGTCCACTTCCCGTATTATTAATAGCATCGTATTGTACTAATAAACCGTTTTGTACATATAATGCTAAGTCCATACTATCTAGAAATTGGTTTATCTCTTCTTGCTCCTCTTTACTACTTTTTTCATATAACTCTCTTGCCTCGATTGCTCTTTTAAAAACGCCGTTTTCTCCTAGTACTAAATTAATACTTACCCCTGCTAAAATAATTAATACGATAATTGTTATCACTAATGCTACTAACGTAATTCCTTTGCTATGTTTCGTTCTTTTTATATTACTATTTACTAAGTTTTTGCTTTGCCTTTTGTTGTTCTTCATCTTTTTTTCCTCCTTTGTGTCTTTTTCTATTACTTTTTAATATTCTTTTTTTAGTTTTATTCTTTCTCTGTTTTTTATACTATTTTTTCTCTTTTTACAAAATAATATTATGTTTATAAGTTAATACTTTTTGTATTTCTATTTTACTAATGTTTTACTTATAAGTCAATACTTTGTATTATATTTATTATTTAATTTAATTTTATCTTTTTTTCTTTATTCTTTTATTTTTATTAGCTAATTTTATTAATTTAATATTTTTAAGTAAACAGTATCTTAAAAACATAGGATGTCTTTTGGTTTTGAAATAGAATGCAAAAGGTTATTTTAATGTTTACACGATTTTTTTCCACATTTTACCTATTAAAATTATTAGGAAAAGGTTTGACAAAACGCCTATTTCCGTATACAATTATAGGTGATTTTAACTAACTTTTACCTTACGATAAATAAGGAAAAAGAAAGGAGATAAATAGATAGATATGAGTAATTTATTACATGTTGGACTAGATGTTGGATCCACTACTGTTAAAATTGTTGTAATGGATGAAGATTTAAATGTGATTTATTCTAACTATCAACGCCATTTTTCTGATACAAAAAATACGGTTTGTCATGTATTAGAAGAATTAATTAATCAATATCAAAACTGTGAATTTACTGTTGCTTTAACTGGCTCTGGTGCTATGTCAGCAGCCAAATTTCTAGACTTACCTTTTATTCAAGAGGTGGTTTCTTGTAAAAGAGCAGTAGAAAAATATATTCCAAAAACCGATGTTGTAATTGAACTTGGTGGAGAAGATGCTAAAATTATTTACTTTGATAAATCGATTGAACAACGTATGAATGGAACTTGTGCTGGTGGTACTGGTGCTTTCATTGATCAAATGGCATCTTTATTAAATACCGATACCGAAGGCTTAAATGAACTTGCTAAAAACCATAAAATGATTTACCCAATTGCTTCTCGTTGTGGTGTTTTTGCCAAAACCGATATTCAACCTTTATTAAATGAAGGTGCTGCCAAAGAAGATATTGCAGCTTCCATCTTCCAAGCTGTAGTAAATCAAACCATTAGTGGTTTAGCACAGCGGAAGACCGATTCGTGGAACCGTTGCCTTTTTAGGTGGTCCTTTAAATTATTTATCTGAACTTCGCAACCGCTTTATTGAAACTCTTCATTTAGATGAAGAACATATTATCGTTCCAGAAGAAGCTCATTTATTAGTAGCAAAAGGAGCTGCTTTAGATTCTTTAGAAGCACATCCTATTTCTAATGAAAAATTAAAAAGTAAAATCGAAGTATTAAGAAATTCCCATGATGATACCACTCACCCTTTAGCTCCTTTATTTAAAACAGATATCGAATACGAAGAATTTAAAAAAAGACATGAAAAAGATCAAGTTAAAAAAGGAGAGCTTACCAACTTTAAAGGAGATGTCTTTGTTGGAATTGATGCTGGTTCTACTACAACAAAATTAGTCGTTATCGATAGAGAAGGAACACTTTTATACTCTTTATATGGAAGCAATGAAGGAAATCCTTTGCAAAGTGTAATTAAAATGTTGAAACAACTATATTCCGTTCTTCCAAAAGAAGCGATTATTCGTTATAGTGGTGTTACAGGTTATGGCGAAAAGCTAATTCAAACTGCTTTAAATGTAGACTTAAATGAAATTGAAACCATTGCTCACTATACAGCTGCCAAAGAATTTATGCCAAAAGTAACTAGTATTGTGGATATTGGTGGGCAAGATATGAAATATATCCGTATGAAAAATGGCGCCATTGATAATATTATGCTAAATGAAGCTTGTTCTTCTGGCTGTGGTTCTTTTATTGAAACCTTTGCGAAAAGCTTAAATCTTTCCATTGAAGAGTTTGTAGAAAGTGCCTTAGAAGCAAGAAAACCAGTGGATTTGGGTTCTCGTTGTACTGTTTTCATGAATTCGAAAATTAAACAAGCACAAAAAGAAGGTTATAGCGTAGGCGATATTTCAGCAGGACTTTCTTACTCAGTTATAAAAAATGCCATTCAAAAAGTAATGAAAGTAAGAGATGTGAAAACCTTAGGAGCCCATATTGTAGTACAAGGTGGAACATTCTATAATGATGCTGTTCTTCGCGCTTTCGAGTTAATTGTAGGAAGAAACGTAGTAAGACCAGATATTGCAGGTTTAATGGGTGCTTATGGTGCCGCTTTACTTTCTAAAGAACAATACGAAGCAAATTTAGATATGGAATATCATTCTACCCTTTTAGGATTAGAAGAATTAGATAAACTAGAAATTACCACTTCTCATGTTCGTTGCAATGGATGTGAAAACCACTGCTTGCTTACGATTAACAAATTTAGCAATGGAGCAAAACATATTTCTGGAAATCGTTGTGAAAAAGGTGCTGGTATTGTTTCTGAAACAAAGAATTTACCAAATGTAATGAAATATAAATATGAGAGATTATTTTCCTACACTCCTTTAGAAGAAGATAAGGCTCCTCGTGGAACCATTGGAATTCCTAGAGTTTTAAATATGTATGAAGATTATCCTTTCTGGTTTACCTTCCTTACTAATTTAGGTTTTCGTGTTATTCTTTCTGAAAAAAGTAATAGAAAAACCTATGAAAAAGGAATGGAATCTATGCCATCAGAATCTGTTTGCTACCCTGCTAAGCTTTCGCATGGTCATATAGTATCTTTAATCAAACAAGGAATTACTACGATTTTTTATCCTTGTGTTCCTTATTCTCGAAAAGAATACAAAAAAGCAGACAACCATTACAACTGCCCTATTGTTATTTCTTATTCAGAAGTATTAAAAAACAATGTAGAAGAATTACAAGATAAAAAAATTACTTTCTTAAATCCATTCTTACCTTTCGAAAGCAAGCATTTAGCAGAAACAATGATGGATTTACTAGAGTTTAAAAGATATCATTTTACGAAAAAAGAACTACTAGAAGCAGCTAAAAAAGCAGAAGAAGAATATCAAAACTATAAAAATGACATTCGTAAAAAAGGCGAAGAAACGCTAAAATACATGAATGATAATAAATTACATGGTATTGTATTAGCAGGTAGACCTTATCATACTGACCCTGAAATTAATCACGGAATTGATACTTTAATTACTTCTCTAGGACTTTGCGTATTAACCGAGGATAGTGTTTCACATTTAACCGAAGCGAAACGACCTTTAAGAGTAGTAGACCAATGGGTTTATCATGCAAGATTATATGCAGCAGCAGATTTCGTAGGAAAACACAATAATTTAGAGCTAGTACAGTTAAATTCTTTTGGTTGTGGTGTGGATGCTGTTACAACAGACCAAGTAGAAGAAATTTTATCAAGCTATGGTAAAATGTACACTTTAATTAAAATTGATGAAATTAACAACTTAGGTGCTGTACGTATTCGTATTCGTTCACTTTTAGCTAGTATGAAAAAACGTGAAACATTAAACTTAAAACAAGAAGACGGAAATTATGAATGTAATAAAGTTATTTTCACGAAAGATATGAAAAAAGATTATACCATTCTCATTCCACAAATGGCACCAATTCATTTTGAATTATTGGAAGCGGCCGTTAAATCTTCTGGCTATAAAGTAGAATTATTACGAGAATGCACAGACCATACGGTAGAAACTGGTTTAAAATATGTTAATAACGATGCTTGTTACCCTTCTATTTTAACCACTGGGCAAATGATTGAAGCACTTCAATCTGGAAAATACGATTTAGATAGAACTGCTTTAATTATGTCACAAACAGGTGGAGGATGTAGAGCAACAAACTATATAGGATTTATTCGTAAAGCATTAAAAGATGCTGGATTTGAAAAAGTTCCTGTCATTTCTTTCAATGTAGTTGGTATGGAAAAAATGCCAGGCTTTAAAATTACACTTCCATTAGTTGAAAGATTACTAAAAATGGTTGTATATGCCGATTTACTTCAAAAAATGCTTACAAAAAATAGAGCTTATGAAGTAAATAAAGGGGAAACGCAAAAATTATTTGATACTTGGATGGAAAAATGTAAGAAACTTCTTGAAAAATCAACCATGAGTGAATTTAAACAAAGTATTTATGATATTGTAAATGATTTTGAAAAAATTGAGCTTGATACTTCTGTTCCAAAACCAAAAGTAGGAATTGTAGGAGAAGTGTTAATTAAATATCACCCATTCGGCAATAATTTTGTTGCTAATAAATTAGAAGAAGAAGGCGCAGAAGTGATTCTTCCTGATTTTATGGGATTTGTAAAATTTATTGCAACACATAAAATTACATTTAATCAACTTATTAAAACAGACCCATTAAAAGCAAAAATTTTCAAAACAGCCATTAAATTAATAGATATTTTGGAAAAAGATGTACGTATTGCACTAGCTAATTCTAAAAAAGGTTATTTACAACCTTGTGATATTTGGCACTTAGAAGATCAAGTAAAAGATGTTCTATCGATTGGTAACCAAACGGGTGAAGGTTGGTTCTTAACTGCCGAAATGATAGAATATATGGAGCATGGTATTCCAAATATCGTGTGTGTTCAACCATTTGCTTGCCTTCCAAACCATGTAGTAGGAAAAGGAGTAATTAAAACCATTCGAAATAAATACCCAGAAGCTAATATTTCTCCTATTGACTATGATCCAGGTGCTAGTGAGGCAAACCAAACCAATAGAATTAAGTTACTTATGACAGTTGCCAAAGATAATTTAAATAATCAAAATAAATTAAAAAAGGCCGTAGAAATTGAAAATATAGTAGAAAAAGAAAAAATTGCTAAATAATGAACAGAAGGGACGCCCCTTTTCGTTCCAAAATGGAACGCTAGGGACACCCCTTTTATTTTTTATAATATCAATAAAAGATTATTGTACAAAAGTTAGTCATCCAGTAATTTTTTTATTTCCTTTATTTTTCCTTTTGTTTCAATGTATCCTAATTGATATAAATAATTTATTTTTGATTTATCTAATAAAGAAATATCTTTTGTTTTTATTTTTAATAAATAATCTGCACCTTCTAATTCGTAATTTGATAATTCATGACATAATAATTCTAGTGAACCTGAAATACTGTCAAAAATATTAATTTTTTCTTTTTCTTCTAATTCATTTTCAAACACAATAGAAATTACCTTATTTGCTCCGTTTTCTTTTAATATTTTCCATGGAACATTTTCTCGAATTCCGCCATCTATTAAATATTCATTTTTGTATTGTGTTGGTTCAAAAATTCCGAGGGTAACTACAACTTGCTCTAACAGCTTTTCCTATATCCATATCATGATTATAAATTATTTTATCTGAATACGTTGCCCTATTTTCACAGGAAGAAAAAATAATCATTTTTCCATTTAATAAATTTACACTTGGAATAAATAATTTTTTATTAATTTGATTAATATTATTTATTCCTTTTTTATTACATTCTTGTTTTACTAATTTTTCAATTTTTTCTCCAGTATTTAATCCTTTAATAATTATTTTCCTTTTTACAATAATTCCATAAATTAATTTTAAAATATTTTTAAATTCAAAGTAATTTATTTTTTTACTATATTTTTTAAATATTTCATACATTTCTTCTGGTGTAAAACCAAGGGAATATAAAATAGCAATAATACTTCCTGAAGAAGTTCCTGAAATAAAATCAAATTTAATATTTTCTTCTTCTAAGGCTTTTAGTACTCCTATATGACAAGCACCTTTTATTCCTCCACCTGCAAAACAAATTCCTATTTTCAATAAAATCACCCTAATTGATTTTATTATTTATTTTTCAATTTATTCTTTTTTATTTCTTTTTATTTTTTCATGATATTTTAATTATTTATAATATAAGAATTATTTTTAAATTTATATAATATTTTTTTAACTTATTTTAAAAAATTTTTTTATCATTATTTTTTAATTTCATATTTTTTTATATTTATAATTATTTTTTAATTTAATTTTTTATATTTATTTTTAATTTTTTTATATAATATTTTTACATTATAAATTAATTTTTTTCTTTAAATATTTTATTATTTTATATTATATTTTTTTACGATTAATCATTTTTATTGATTCTTCTTATTGTCCTTTTATGCTATTTATATTTGCATTTATTTATAAAAATGCTCTTGTTTTAAATTTGTTAAATTGTCAATTTTTAATTTTAGTATCCTATTATTTTATGCTTTAATTGTATTTATGTTTACTTCTTTCTTTTCTTTCTTAATTTTACATCTTTCTTTTAATCCGTTAGAGCTTGACATATTTTTATGTTGTTTTTACGATTACTTTTTTTCCATTTAGCCTTACTTTTATATTATTTATAATTTTCTTTTTGACAAATTTACTATGTTATTTTTTAAACTATAAAAGACAAATCAAAAACTATAATAAACAGTTTTCAAATTGTCTTTATAATAATTTTATTAATATTTATGAAACTATGTTTAAAATAAAAAATAAATTAAAAATAAATTATTTTTCTAAAATATATTTAAAATTCGTCTTTTAATTTTTCCTTTCTTATATAAAAAATACAGTAAAAATAACTTTACTGCATTTTTGGCGGAAGCTGAGGGATTTGAACCCTCGCGGCCCTTGCGAACCCTAACAGTTTAGCAAACTGTCCCCTTCAACCACTTGGGTAAGCCTCCAAAAAAATATGGCGCAGAGGGTGGGATTCGAACCCACGGTACGCTATAAACGCACGCCAATTTTCAAGACTGGTGCCATAAACCAACTCGACCACCTCTGCAAGTATTACTGTTTTTGTCAGTAACAGTATATATCTTAACATATTTTTAGCCATTCTGTCAATAGAAATCTCTTGTATTTTTAATATGTTCTTCCTATTTTGTGCACCTTTTTCTATTTTATTCTTTCATTACTCTTTATTAATTGCTTTTTTTATTGCCTCTTTCTCTTCTTCTGATAATGTGTAAGTAGATTCTCCATTTTTAATAGGTTTTGCATAAATATTTGATGTTTCTCTTGAATATATACCATTTAATACAATCCCATCATTTTCATAATTTAAAATAGCTAATGCAAAACTTAAGTCGCTACCTACATCTTGAAAAGCATTATACCTTACTAATCCTATTTTTTGAAAACATCCATCTATCTTTTTATTCATTTGCTTACAATGATTAATTAAATTCTGGTTTTCCTGTTCCACGATATCTACTTTCTTTATATATTCTCGTAGCATTTCATCAATATTGGTACCATTTCCAACTTTTTTCATAAATTCTCTATAATTTTTGGTTATTTTTGATAGCTTAATTGTATTTGCTATATATAAGATAAATAGTATAAAAATGATTACAATAGAACTAATTAAAAAAGCATCTGTTCTTAAAAAATTGAATATTTCTCCCATATAAAATTTCATTCCTTTCTTGCCTTACTTGAGGGAAGTTTTGCAGAATAATAGAAAATTAATTTTTATTGATTAATTCTAAAATTCTTTCTAAGTCTTCATTAGAAGAGTATTTAATAATAATTTTACCGCTTTTTACTCCTGCATCTAACTTCACTTTTGTACCAAAAAAACCTTGAAAACGATTTTCAATATCTTTGTAGATCGCTTCATATTTTTTTCTATCTTCTTTTGTATTTTTCTTTACTTTTTTTTGATTTTTTAAATTCCTTTCGATATCTCTTACTGTCTGACCCGTTTCAATGATTTTTAATGCCATTTTATATTGTATTTCTGGGTCCTCATATCCAAGTAAAGAACGACAATGTCCCTCTGTTAGTTTACCCTCTAATGCTAATTCTATAACTCTTGGGTCTAAATTTAAAATACGTAAACAATTGGTTACTGTACTTCTATTCATTCCCATAATATCTGCTAATTCTTGTTGCTTTAGTCCATATTCATCAATTAATTGTTTAAAACCTTTTGCTTTTTCAATTGGATTTAAATCTTCTCTTTGAATATTTTCAATTAAAGCAATTTCTTTTGACTTTCTTTCATCGTCCTTTCGAATCATACATGGAATTTCTGTTAAACCTGCTTTTTTTGCAGCTCTCCATCTTCTTTCTCCTGCTACAATTTCATAATAGCCATCTTTTTTTGTTACAATAATTGGTTGAATGACACCATAAATTTTAATAGATTCTGCTAATTCTTCAATTGCTTCCCTATTAAAATTTCTTCTTGGTTGGTTGCGATTTGGTTCAATATCAATAATTTTTATTTTTTCGATTTTTTCTCCTTCTTGTTTTTCTTCTTTTATTTCATCAATTACAGAACTATCTGCAAATAAGGCATTTAATCCTTTTCCTAAACCTGTATTTTTAGCCATTTTCTTATTTCTCCTTTCTAATCTTCATTCTTCTTTAAAAATTCTTTTACGAATTTATCGTATGCCTTTGCTCCTTTTGATTTTGGGTCATACACTGAAATTGGCATTCCATAACTTGGTGCTTCACTTAATTTTACATTTCTAGGAATAACGGTTTTATATACTTTGTTTTCAAAATATTGATTTACCTCTTGCACAACTTGATTTGATAAATTTGTCCTAATGTCAAACATAGTAAGTAAGGCACCCTCTACTTTTAATTCTTTATTTAAATGTTTTTTTACTAAATTGATGGTGTTTAATAATTGACCTAATCCCTCTAATGCGTAATATTCACATTGTACAGGAATTAAAACACTATCTGCAGCTGTAAATGCATTCAAGGTAATTAATCCTAAGGAAGGTGGACAATCTATAATAATGTAATCATATTTGTCTTTTTGACTATCTATTTTTTCTTTTAGTCTTTGCTCTCTTGACATCATAGATACAAGTTCTACTTCTGCTCCTGCTAAGTTAATATTGGATGGACATATTTCTAAATTTTTTACGATTGTTTGTTGTAAAGTATTTTCTATTTCTACATCATTAATAATAACATCGTATACTGAAAAATTAACATTTTTATCAATTCCAAGTCCACTTGTTGCATTTCCCTGTGGGTCTGTATCTATCATTAATACTTTTTTCCCTTTTTTTGCTAAAATTGTACTCAAATTAACTGCTGTTGTTGTTTTTCCTACGCCACCTTTTTGGTTTGCTATTGCTATTACTTTTCCCACAAAAATTACCTCCATCTATTTTTCTTTTCGTATCAATATCATATAAAAATAACAAAAAAAAGTCAATGAATATTGTCATATTTATTGACTTTTTTTTAAGTTTCTATTTTATTGGTTCTTTGCTTGGTGTTCCAGGCTTTCTTGGATATTTTGGAGGAGTATTTTTTAGTTTTCTAACGATAATAATATTTCTTTGTATATCACTATTTGGAAGAGTAATTTTCTCTATTTTTTCTATTTTTCCTCCTAAAATATTGAAAGCATTTTTTGCTTCTTTTATCTCTTCTGTACGAGAGCCTTTCATACAAATACAAATTCCACCTACTTTTACTAAAGGTAGTAAATATTCTAGTAATACATTAAGTGGTGCTACTGCTCTAGAAGTTGCAACATCATAGGTTTCTCTTTCTTTTTTATTGTTTGCAAATTCTTCTACCCTTGCGTGAATAGTATGAATATTTTGCAATGTTAAAGATTGAATAACTTCTTCTAAAAATTGAATTCTTTTTTGTAAAGAATCTAATAATGTCATTTCTATATCTTGCTCTAGAATAGAAATTGGAATACCTGGAAAACCTGCACCAGTTCCTACATCAATTACTTTTTTCTTTTTTTCGATATATTTATGAATTGTGAAGGAATCAATAAAATGCTTTAAAATTACTTCTTTTGGATCTGTAATTGCTGTTAAATTTATTTTTTCATTCCATTCTAATAGTAAATTCATATAATGATAACATTTTTCTATTTGTTCTTTTTGTATATCAATATTTATTTGATTTGCTTTTTCTTGTAACTCTTTTGAAAAATCTATTAAATCCATATTCATCCTCACTTTTT
This sequence comes from uncultured Clostridia bacterium, assembly GCA_947626735.1. Taxonomy (GTDB): domain Bacteria; phylum Bacillota; class Clostridia; order TANB77; family CAG-508; genus UMGS1663. Next base: position 42,433 of record CANQTK010000001.1, on the reverse strand, counting down.
TAAAGTTTCTAAATAAATTAATAAAACAGATATATCAGCTGGAGAAACCCCTGAAATACGAGAAGCTTGTCCTACTGAATTTGGTTTTATTTTATTTAATTTTTGTCTTGCCTCAATACGAAGTCCTTTTATTTCTTCATAATTAATGTCTTTTGGTAATAATTTTTGCTCTAATTTTTTAAACTTTTCTACTTGTTGAGCTTGAAGCTTAATATATCCTTCATATTTTAATTCAATTCCTACTTCTTTTGTTACTTGTTCCTCTAATTTTGGTCTTAATGGGTCTATTATATTTAAACTTTCATAATTTAATTCACTTCTTTTTACTAAATCTGCTAAACTAATTCCTGTTGTAATTTCTGGAGAATTATGCTCTTTTAAAAAGTTATTGACTTCTTTGGTTGGCTTAATAACTGTTTTCCTTACTCTTTCTATTTCTTCTTCAATTTGCTGTTTCTTTTTTAAGAATTTTTGGTATCTTTCTTCTGAAATTAGTCCAACTTGATAGCCAATTTTTAATAATCTTAAATCAGCATTATCTTGTCTTAGTAAAAGTCTATATTCTGCACGAGAAGTCATCATTCTGTATGGTTCATTGGTTCCTTTCGTGACAATATCATCTATTAAAACACCAATGTAAGCTTGTGTTCTATCTAAAATGATAGGATCTTTTCCTTTTAATTTTAAGCTTGCATTAATTCCTGCCATTAATCCTTGGCAAGCTGCTTCTTCATAGCCAGAAGTTCCATTGGTTTGTCCTGCAAAAAATAATCCTTCTATTTTCTTATATTCCAAAGAAAGTTTTAAATCTGCTGGATTAATACAATCATATTCAATAGCATAAGCAGGTCTTGTAAATTCTGCATTTTCAAGTCCTGGAATAGTACGATACATGGCAATTTGCACATCTTCTGGAAGAGAAGAACTCATTCCTTGAATATACATCTCATCTGTATTTCTTCCAATTGGTTCTACAAATATTTGGTGTCTTTCTTTATCGGAAAAACGAACTACTTTATCTTCGATAGATGGGCAATAACGTGGTCCTGTTCCGGTTATTTCTCCTCCATATAAAGGAGAACGATGCAAGTTAGCACGTATAATTTCATGCGTTTTTTCATTTGTATAGGTTAGATAACAAGGTAATTGTTCTACCTTTGGATCAATTTTATCTTCAAAAGAAAAAGCTTCTGGGTTTTTATCTCCTTCTTGTATTTCCATTTTTGAAAAGTCAATACTCTTTTTATTGATTCTAGCAGGTGTTCCTGTTTTAAAACGTACTAACTCTACTCCCTCTCTTTTTAATGCATCTGACAATTTATTTGCTGGAAAAACTCCATCTGGTCCACTTTCAAAGGAAGTTTCTCCAATATAAATTTTTCCTTTTAAATAAGTTCCTGTTGCTACAATAATAGCATCGACATCATAAATTGCTCCAATATTGGTTTCAATTGATTTTACTTTTCCATCTTCTACTGTAAAGTCTATAATTTCTGCTTGCTTAATATATAAATTTTCTTGTTTTTCTAATGTATGCTTCATTTCTGCCTGATATTGTTTTCGATCCGCTTGTGCTCTTAAAGAATAAACAGCTGGTCCTTTAGAAGTATTTAACATTCTTAATTGAGTATAAGTTTTGTCAATGTTTTTTCCCATCTCTCCTCCCAAGCAGTCAATTTCTCTTACTAAATGTCCTTTTGAACTTCCGCCAATATGTGGATTACATGGCATATTCGCTACTGCTTCTAAACTAATCGAAAATAATAATGTTTTCATTCCCATTCTTGCTGCAGCAAGAGCTGCTTCACAACCTGCATGTCCTGCTCCAATTACAGCAATATCATATTTTCCTGCATGATACTTCATTTTTTACTCCTTCTAATGTCTCTTTGGGGACGTTTCCTAAAGAGACATTTCATCCATTTAGACATTAATTTCTATATAAATTATCCTTTTGTTTTATTTCTATTTTCTTCTAATGTTTCTATTGTTTTTTATGAAACAAAAATTTTTGTTCGTTATATCTTTTTGACAATTTTTTAATAATTTGTTATAAATAATATACTTTAAAATATTGTTTTGTCTTTTTGTAAATTATTTTTTGTGTTTTTAAGTTTAAATTTTGTTCTGCATTTTATTTATTTTCATTCTATTTTTTATCTATAATTTCTGTTTTAAAATTTTTATCACAATGAAAAATAAGACGTTTTTTACTATTTAAAATAAAATTAATTGTTTTTTATTTTATTTCTATTTATTTTTTTATTTTCACGCGTTTTATCTTATTTTTTATTTTCCTAAACAAAATTTAGAAAAAATTTCATTAATAATATCTTCTGCTACATTTTCTCCTGTAATTTTTCCTAATTCTTCTAAAGTTTGTTTAATAGAAATAGCAATCATATCGATTGGCATATTATTGATTACTGCCATTTTTGCTTCTTCTATATTATTAAGTGCAAGTTCTATTTGATTTTTATGTCTTATGTTTGTAATGAAAACTTCTTCTCCTTTAGATAAATCTTTTATTTCAAACATTTTCTCTATTTCTTGATATAATTCTTCAATTCCTCTTCCCTCTTTTGCTGATATTTTGATGATTGTTTTTTGTGTTTCTAATAATTCTTTCTTTGTTTCTAAATTTTCTTCTTTCTCATCTATTTTATTTAATAGAATAATGGTATTTTTGTCTTGAATTAATTTTAATATTTCTATATCTTCTTCTTGTAATTCTTTGGTATTATCGAAAATTGCTAAAATAAGTTCCGCTTCTTTTGCTACATTTAATGCTTTTTTTACTCCTATTTCTTCTATTGTATCTTTTGTTTTTCGAATTCCAGCGGTATCGATAATTTTAAGAGGAATTCCATGAATCGTTATCAATTCTTCAATGGTGTCTCTCGTAGTTCCTTCTATTTCACTTACGATTGCTCTTTCCTCTTTTACTATATAATTTAAAAGGGAGGATTTTCCTGCATTAGGGCGACCAATAATAGCCGTTTTAATGCCTTCTTTTAATATTTTTCCACTTTGAAAACTGTTTTCTAATTCTTGTAATTTTATTTTTGTTTTTTCTAATACTGTCATGATTTTTTGATTTGTTACTTCTTCTACATCATACTCTGGATAGTCAATATTTGCCTCGATATCTGCCATTATATCTAATAAATCTTGTTCTATTTCATGGATTTTTTTCGATAGATTTCCTTCTAATTGATGAATAGAAGCTTGCGCTTCTTTTTCTGTCTTACTATTGATTAAATCAATAATAGATTCTGCTTGTGATAAGTCAATTCTTCCATTTAAAAATGCTCTTTTTGTAAATTCTCCTGGCTCTGCTAAAATAGCTCCATTTTTTATACATTCTTCTAAAATTTTTCTTTCTACTACTATTCCTCCATGAGAATTGATTTCACACATATCTTCTTTGGTATAACTTTTTGGGTTTTGAAAGAAAGAAACTAATACTTCATCTATTATTTCTTGTGTTTTATTATTAATAATATAGCCATATTGCATGGTATACCCTTTTATTTTTTTTGAATCTATTTCTTTTCCTTCTTTATTTCTAAAGATTTTTTTTATAATAGAAAAAGTTTCTTTTCCGCTTATACGGATAATACCAATTCCACCATTTCCAATTGCTGTTGAAATTGCTGCTATTGTTTCCATTTTTTACTCCTTTTTATTATTTGTTATCTGTTTTACCATTTTAAGTTATAGAAAATATCTATTTAGTTTCTTAAAAAAAGCCAAAGTTAGACATAGTTTAATCCCTTATTTAAACTAAAATCTTCACTTTGACTTCCGATTTTTTTCTTATTTAATTTTTTATTTTTGCAATAACGACTCTTCTGTTATCGCCCTCTCCTATACTATAGGTTTCTACTTTTGTATTGTCTTGTAATTTTGTGTGAATAATCTTTCTTTCATAAGCTGACATTGGTTCTAAGGTAATTGATTTTCCATTTTTTAGAACTGTTTTTGATACTTTTTCTGCTAATTCTTCTAATATTTTTGCTCTTTTTTCACGATAATTTTCAATGTCTAAAATTAACTTTATTTTTTCATTGAAATTACGATTTGCAATCGTAGATAAAATGGTTTGCATTGCATTTAAAGACTCTCCCCTATAACCAATTAATAAACCTGCTGCTTGTCCTGTAATATCTACTAAAATTGTATAATCTTCTATTTTAATAGTATATGTTAAACTTTCATCTACTTGTGCTAGCCAGTCTTTTAAAAATTTTTCTACTCTTTCTTTTGCTTCGTTAATATCTTCCATATTATGGTCATATTCTCTTTTTGGCTTTTCTTCTCTTCTTTGTTCTTCTCTTCCTCTTTTCTCTTCTTTTCCATTTTCTTTTAAGGTTAATTCTACCTTTACTACTCTAGGTGTTAAAATGCTAAAGAAACTTTTTTTGTTTTCTTCTTCTAATACTTTAATATCAACTTTATCTTTGGATACTTTTAATTCTTTTAGGCCATTATCAATTGCTTCTTGTGTTGTTTTTCCTTCGGAAATAATTGTTTTAGGCATTTTCTTCTTCCTCCTTAGATCCAATAAATTTGTTTATAATCAATCTTTCTATTATCATTAAAATATTACTTACAAGCCAATATAAAGCAAGTCCAAGTGGTGCAATAAAGGCAATAGAAATGGACATAATTGGCATCATGTATAACATAGAATTGTTCATTTGTTGCATGCTTTCTAACATTTCGTCTGATTCTTGATGTTCACTATTTATGCTTTCCTTTTCTTTCATTGCTTTCTTTTGAGCATTTGTTGTCATCTTAATAGAAATGAAGGAAGTAAGAACATATAATGCAGGAATGACATATACTTTCCAATCTCCTAAATTAGCGGTTGGTACTTTACTTAAATCTAATCCTAAAAATTCCATGTTAATGCGCATAGCATCATATTCTTGTTGTTTCTTTTCAAGTTCTTCCCTATTTTCTACATTTTCTTCTTGCAACTTTTGTGTTACTTCTTGATATTCTTCTTCTATTTTAGAAATAACTCCAATTTCAGGATATGTAACTCTTTGTCCACCATTTTCTTCTGTTATTTTTGTTTTATAATCTTCTATTACTTGCTTATCTACTTTTTTCATATAGGTTAATGGTTGGCTTACCATCCAAAAAACAGAAAGAATAATTAATAATTGTAAAATAGCACTAAAACAACCACTAAAAGGACTTAATTTTTCTGTTCTATATAATTCAATTGTTTCTTGATTTAATTTTTCTGGATTGTTTTTATATTTTGTTTGAATTTCTTTCATCTTTTCTTGTAATTTTGCTGATTTTTTCATTGTTTTTTGTTGTTTAATGGTAATTGGTATTAAAATTAACCTTAATAAAATAGAAAAGATAATAATAGCAATACCATAATTATTTAATAGTTCATAGAAAAAATTTAATATGTAGCCAAAAATATCTGATATAAATCCCATATCAATTCCTCTTCTTTCTTTGTTATTTTAAAGGATCATAGCCACCTTTTGAAAAAGGATTACACTTTAATATTCTTTTTCCTGCTAAAAAACTACCTTTTAAAAACCCATATTTTTCAATCGCTTCAAGCGCATATTGTGAACAAGTAGGATAATATTTGCATTCTACTCCTAAAAAATGAAAAATTGGTGAAATATATTTTTGATAAAATTCAATTAAATCAATTCCTATTTTTCGCATTTGAAGATGCCTGCTCTTTCCCATAATATTTTCATATCTTCTTTTATTTGCTCACATTTTATATTTTGCTCTCTATTTTTATTCCATAAAAATACAATATTATATCCTTTTTGCAAGTTTTCTTTTTGTAAGCGGTAACTTTCTCTAATTAAGCGCTTTAAACGATTTCTTTTAACTGCTGTTCCTAATTTTTTACTAATCGCAATGCCTATTACATTTTTTTCTTGTTTATTTTTTATAAGATAAACTGTAATATATTTGCCACGATAAAATTTTCCTTTATCTAATACATTTTTAAATTCATAATTTTTCTTTAATGTATCTATCTTTCTCATATTTTCTTCCTTATAAAAAAGACCACATAAGATTTACGTGGCCTTCCCTATTTAAGCACTTATTTTTTTTCTTCCTTTTGCACGTCTTGCTTTTAATACATTTCTTCCTGCTTTTGTTTTCATTCTTTTCATGAATCCATGTTCTTTTTGTTCTTGTCTCTTTTTTGGTTGGAATGTTCTTTTCATTTTATGGCACCTCCTGTATTTATTTAAACCGTAAACGGATTTTTTACTCTTAATAAGCCTTATAATTGTATCGTAAATTATCTCTTATGTCAATAGTTTCCTTAAAATTTAATTATTTTTTTTATTTGTATTGACTATCATGATTTATTTTTGATATGATAAATAAACAATAGGGAAAGAAGGAGTTTAAGGAAAATGCCAGAAAAAAATTTAGAAGAACTTCTTACAAAAGCAAAAGCACTTTTAAAAGAGGAAACTACTTTTATTTCATTTGAAACTTGGATTAAAGAATTAGAAATTCAAAGTGCAGAAAATGGAAATATTATATTATTAAGCTCTACTACACTTAATAGAGACACAGTGGAAGCTCGTTATCACAATTTATTAGTCAATACTTTTACCTATTTAACAAGTCGAGAATGTAGTGTTACTATCCTTTCAAAGGAAGAATTAGCAAAAAATGGGGAAGAAGGACAAGCTTTAATAGAAAATACTTTTTCTAATAATTTAAATTCTACTCTAAACCCAAAATATACTTTTGATAGTTTTGTAGTAGGAAATAATAATCGTTTTGCTCATGCAGCAGCTCTTGCTGTAGCAGAAGCACCAGCTACTTCTTATAATCCTTTATTTATATACGGAGGAGTAGGTTTAGGTAAAACTCATTTAATGCATGCGATTGGAAATGAAATTTTAAAAAATAATAAAAATGCTAATATTTTGTATGTAACATCAGAAAAATTCACAAATCAATTAATCAATGCTATCAAAGATAATAAAAATGAACAATTTCGTTCTAAATATCGTAATATTGATGTCCTTCTTATTGATGACATCCAATTTATTGCGGGAAAAGAAAGAGTTCAAGAAGAATTTTTTCACACTTTTAATACTCTTCATGAAAGTGGAAAACAAGTTATTATTTCAAGTGATAGACCTCCAAAAGACATTCATTTATTAGAAGATAGATTAAAATCAAGATTTGAATGGGGACTTATTGCTGATATTTCGAATGCTGATTACGAAACTCGTTTAGCAATATTAAGAAAAAAGGCTCAATTAGATAACATTATTATTGATGATGATATTTTAGCTAATATTGCTAACCGTATTGACACAAATATTCGAGAATTAGAAGGTACTTTAAATAAATTAATTGCTAGAGCTTCTTTAATGAACAGTCCTATTACCATGGAAATGGCCGAATGGGCTATTAATGAAATTGTTTCTTCTAATGATAAAGTAATTTCTTCTGCTTTTATTCAAGAAACCGTGGCAAAATATTTTAATATAGATGCGAAAGAAATTGCGGGAAATAAAAGATCCAGTGATGTTGTTTTTCCAAGACAAATTGCAATGTATTTATGTAGAACAATTCCACAACTTTCACTACCTCAAATTGGAAAAGACTTTGGAAATAGAGATCATTCCACTGTAATGCATGCTTGTAATAAAATCGAAAAAGAAATCAAAGAAAATAAAAATACAAAATTGATTGTGGAAAGTGTGAAAAACATTCTTCTATCAAATCAATAATAGAAATAAAAAGCAAAAGAAAAATTTAGTAAAAAAGGTTGTTTGAAAAAAGATTGTTTGGAAAAGATTTTTCTTTTTCTTCTTACGGAAGGGCTCAACTTACTTTCCACAACCTCATGTGAATTTACTGTCTATGATCTGTTAATAAAGTAACTTTTCACCTTTCAAATTTTTACTTGTTTATAATTTACTTATTTATCCACCATTTTATCAACAGTAAAAAAGTAACGGAAATAAATCATTCACAGAGTTTTCCACAGAATCCACAACACCTATTACTACTACTACTAAAATTATTTATTATATAATAAAGGAGTTTGATGAAAATGAATCTTGTTTGCGAAAAGGATAAAATCCTTAAAGCTATTAATTCCGTAACGAAAGCAGTTGCTTCTAAAACAACGATGCCTATTTTAGAAGGAATTTTAATTCAAACAAATGATAAAGAAGTAAAATTAACAACCTATGATTTAGAAATAGGAATTGAATACATTATAGATGCAGATATAAAAGAACAAGGAGCAACCGTTGTCAATGCGATTATGTTTAGTGAAATTATTCGAAAATTGCCAGATACCGAAATTCATATTTCATTAAATGATAAAAATTTATTAGTAATTGAATGTGAAGGTTCTTTATATAAACTTGCTACTATGAATCCAGAAGAATTTCCAGAGCTTCCACAAATTAATGTAGAAAATTCTATTGAAATCGATCAAAATACATTAAAAGATATGATTCGTAAAACAATTTTTGCAGTAAGTACGGAAGAAAATAGACCTATTTTTACAGGATGTTTATTTGAAATAAAAAATAATAAATTAAATGTAGTAGCAGTAGATGGTTTCCGTTTAGCTTGGAAATCAAAATTTCTTCAAAATAGTAGTAATGATTTTACAGCCGTTATTCCAGGTAGAACTTTAAACGAAGTAAATAAAATTATATTAGATTCTTTTGATACTATAAAAATAGGGGTAGCAAAAAATCAAGCTTTATTTGAAATGGAAAATTGTAAGTTAGTAACTAGATTACTAGATGGAGAATTTTTAAATTATGCTAGTGTGATTCCTAAAAATTGGGAAACAAGAGTTACAGTAAATAAAAATAATATTCAAAATTGCTTTGAAAGAATTAGTTTAATTTCTGCCTCTAGTATAGAAAAGGAAAAGAAATATCCTGTCAAAGTTTCAATAGAAATAGGAAAAGTAACCATTTCTTGTACAAATCAAACAGGAGATGCCAAAGAAGAAATGTATGTAGCAACGGAAGGGCAAAATTTAGAAGCAGGATTTAATCCTAAATATTTTTTAGATGCGTTAAGAGCTATTGACGATGAAGAAATTAATATTGATTTTGGAAGTAGCATTTCACCATGTATTATAAGACCAGTAGATGAGGGAGATTATATTTATATGATTTTACCAATTCGATTAAAAGAGGATTAAAATTTAAAATGTATATTAAAAAGATAAAATTATTCAATTTTAGAAATTATAAAGAACAAGAAATTAATTTAAATCCTAATATTAATATTTTTTATGGAGATAATGCACAAGGAAAAACTAATATTATTGAATCTATCTTTTTATGTAGTATAGGAAAATCTTTTCGAACTAGTAAAGAAAAAGAATTAATTCAATTTAATAAAGAAATGGCTTCTGTTTTTTTAGAATATCAAAAAAGTGATAGAGAAGGTTCTATTAAAATAGATTTAAATGAAAAGAAAAATATTTTAGTCAATGGAATTAAAATAAAAAAATTAAGTGAATTATTAGGAAATTTAAATATTGTTATTTTTACACCAGATGATATTCAAATATTAAAAGAAGGTCCATCAAAAAGAAGAAGATTTTTAGATATTATGATTAGTCAATTAAGACCAAATTATCTTCATTATTTAAATTTATATAATAAAACATTAGAACAAAGAAATAATTATTTAAAACAAATAAAATTAGAAAATAAGCCACAAGAAATGCTAGAAATATGGGATGATAAATTAGCAGAATATGGTGAAAAAATTTATTCATATCGCTATGAATTTATGGAAAAAATAAAAAATAAAATCAATTTAATTCATAGTAAAATTACAGAAGAAAAAGAAATTCTAAAAATAGAATATGAATCGAATTGTTCTAATAAAGAAAATTATTTAAAATTATTAAAAGAAAGAAGAAACTTAGATATTATAAAAGGATTTACAACAAAAGGGATTCATCGAGATGATTTTATGATATCTATCAATGATGAATTAGTGAATGTTTATGGTTCACAAGGTCAAAATAGGACAGTTGTATTATCTTTAAAAATAGCAGAAATGCAAGTTATTTATGATGAAATAGGGGAATATCCTATTCTTTTATTAGATGATTTTATGTCAGAGTTAGATGAAAAAAGAAGAAAAAATTTTTTAGAATATATAGAAAATACACAAGTTGTTATCACTTGTACAGATAAAATAGAAAATATAAAGAAAGAAAAGAATATATTTCAAGTGAAAAAAGGAGAAATTTTACCATGTACGTCCATATAGGAAAAGATAACATGATTGAAGAAAAACATATTATTGCAATTTTAGATTTAGAAAAAATGCTAGAAAATAAAAATTTAGAAGATATTTTAAAAGAATTAAAAATAGAAAATAAGATAATAAATAATAAAACTAGCAATGAAAAATCTCTTATTTTAATAAAAAAAGAAGAAAAAATAGAAGCTTATTTTTCTAATATTTCATCAACAACATTAGCAAAAAGAATTCAAAAAGAAATAATATAAAAAGGAAGGTTAAAAAAATGGAAAAATTTGAACATGAGTATGGGGCAGAACAAATTCAAGTATTAGAGGGGTTAGAAGCAGTTAGAAAAAGACCTGGTATGTATATAGGTAGCGTTTCGGTAAGAGGATTGCATCATTTAGTATATGAAATTGTAGATAACTGTGTAGATGAGGCGTTAGCAGGTTATTGTACACACATTCATGTAACATTAGAACCAGGAAACATCGTATGTGTAGAAGATGACGGTAGAGGAATTCCAGTTGATATTCATCCAAAAACAAAAATATCAGCAGCAGAAACGGTATATACGGTTCTTCATGCAGGAGGAAAATTTGGTGGAGATAGTGGATACAAAGTATCTGGAGGTCTTCACGGAGTTGGTGCATCTGTTGTAAATGCCTTATCCCAATGGACAGAAGTAACCATTCAAAGAGATGGTGGAATTTATGAAATGAAATTTGAAAGAGGAAAGACAGTAGAACCATTAACTAGAATAGGAGATTCGAAAAAAACAGGAACAAAAGTAAGATTTTTAGCAGATGATACTATTTTTGAAACTTTAAATTATGAATATGAAGTATTAGAAAATAGATTTCGTGAAATGGCTTTTTTAACAAAAGGATTAAAAATAAGTATTGAAGATTTAAGAGAAGAAACACCTAAAAAAGCAGAATTTCATTTTGAAGGTGGACTTATTTCTTTTGTTGAATTTTTAAATAAAAATAAGGAAAAATTACATGCAACTCCTATTTATATTGAAAAAGATGGAGAAGTGCCAGTTGAAATTGCAATGCAATATACCACATCTTATACAGAAAATATTTATACTTTCGTAAATAATATTAATACGATTGAGGGTGGAACTCACTTAGAAGGATTCAAAAGAGCACTAACGAAAACTTTTAATGATTATGCTAAATCTCATAATTTATTAAAAGATAAAGATGCTAATTTACAAGGAGAAGATATAAGAGAAGGTATTACAGCGGTTGTTTCAGTAAAAGTAAAAGAGCCTCAATTTGAAGGACAAACTAAAACAAAATTAGGAAATAGTAATGTAACTGGTATTGTGCAAAGTATGGTAAATGAAGCATTAGGTAGCTTTTTAGAAGAAAATCCAGCAGTGGCAAAAGCAATTTTGGAAAAATGTATTAGTGCAGCTCGTGCAAGAGAGGCAGCAAGAAAAGCAAGAGAATTAGTAAGAAGAAAAAATGCTCTAGAAACAACTACTTTACCTGGAAAATTAGCCGATTGTAGTAGCAAAAATCCAGAGGAATGTGAAGTATATATTGTCGAGGGAGATTCTGCAGGAGGAAGTGCAAAGCAGGGAAGAGACAGAAGATTTCAAGCTATTCTTCCACTTTGGGGTAAAATGCTTAATGTAGAAAAGGCAAGAGCAGATAAAATATATGGAAATGATAAATTAAACCCTGTTATCTTAGCAGTAGGAGCAGGAATTGGGGCAGATTTTGATATTTCCAAAATTCGTTATGGAAAAGTAATTATTATGGCCGATGCCGATGTCGACGGTGCTCATATTCGAACTTTATTATTAACATTCTTCTTCCGTTATATGAGACCTTTAATAGAAAATGGAAATGTATATTTGGCACAACCACCATTATATAAATTATCAAAAAAAGGAATGCAAGATATTTATTGTTATACAGACGAAGACTTAGATAGAGCATATAAAGAATTAGCAGAAAAAGGAATTGAAAGAGATCAATTAGGTCTTCAAAGATATAAAGGTTTAGGAGAAATGAATCCAGAACAATTATGGGAAACAACGATGGACCCAGCTAATCGTATTTTAGTAAAAGTAACCATGGAGGACGCTATTAAAGCAGATGAAATATTTACCATTTTAATGGGTGACGATATTGAACCAAGAAGAGAATTTATTGAGCAAAATGCAAAATATGTTAGGAATTTGGATGTTTAAATTTTTATAAAAAAATAAATTAAAAATTAAATGCACGTAATAAAATAAATCTATTACGTGCATTTATCGTATAAAGCTAATATTAACTTTCAGCTCAAACTATCATTCCTAACTTTTTCACCTAATATACATTGCTGTATAAATAAGCAATGAGCCAAAAATAATAATCACCTGCTCGACTATAAATACACACATCATAACCATATTCGTCCATGTAGGACTAATAACGACCACGATTATATATAAATATAATCTTAACTCAAATATATTATTTATTATTTAACCATATATAAAATACAAAATATAATTTAAGAAAAAAATATCATGTAAAAATATAGCTTGCAAACAAATAATATATTATTCATCGCCGACATAGAATAACCTAAGTTTTACTTAAGCTATACTATATCTTTGCTCGAACCATAAAAAGCTTTTTTATAAAAAACCTCGTATGACTCTTCGTTAGGCTAATATTAACCTTATGTTTTTATTATTTGTAAAAATAAAATAATTATGCAAAAAATAAAAGTTAATAATTAGAAAATAAAAATTAAATAGATAGAATATAAAAATAAATAATGAAAAAAATTATAAATAGTAAAATAAAAATTTTTTAAAATTAAAATTTATTGTAAAAAGTAATAAAAAAAATTCTAAAAAATAAAATATAATAATTCATAAAAAAATAAAATAAGGAGAAATTTTTTTGAATCAAAAAATTATTAAAACAAATCAAAATTATAATTATGATATTTTAAAAAATGATTTACTATTTTTAAATTATGAATTTCCTTTTTTTAAGATAAATAATATTGGAAAAAGTACCCTAGGAGAAAAAATCGCTTTTATAAAATTAGGAGAAGGAAATAAAAAAATATTAATAAATAGCGCGCATCATGCAAACGAATGGATGACAAGTTTAGTAACCATGATGTTTATTGAAAAGTATTTAAATTTATATAAAAATAAAGAAATGTATAAAGGATATGATATAAAAGAATTATGGAATAAAGTAAGTGTATTTTTTGTTCCAATGGTAAATCCAGATGGAGTAAATTTATGTTTAAAAAATAAAAAAATTATTTCTCAAAATTTATATAAAGAAATTTGGCAAGAATACGAAAATAAATTAGAAAATTGGAAAGCAAATATTAGAGGTGTTGATTTAAATTTAAATTATCCAGCAGGGTGGGAACAAGCAGTAAAAAATAAAAGAAAAAAAGGAATTACAAAACCTGGACCACGAGATTATGCAGGGCCAAATGCTATTTCAGAAATAGAAACAAAAAATATGATAGAATTTACACAAGTATTTGATTTTGATATGACAATATCTTTACATTCTCAAGGACAAGAAATTTATTGGAGTTATTTAAACCATAAAATAGAAAAAGCATATGAAATAGGAAAAAAATTAGCAAAAGTAAGTGGATATGTATTAACAGAGCCAGACTATTACTCTTCTTTTGCAGGATATAAAGATTGGTTTATTGAAAATTTTAAAAAGCCAGCATTTACAATAGAAATAGGAAAAGGGAAAGATGGCCTGTCACTTCCACTAGAAAAGGCAGAAGAAACTTATGAAGAAGTAGAAGAAATTTTATTAAAAGCAATCGAAGAATGCCAGTACTTATAAGTATTGGTATTCTTCGATTGTATTATAAAAATATAATAATTCAATTATAAGCTTTTTTATATTTTTAGACTAATTTATCAAAATTTCTTCTTAAATATAGGATTCTTCTTACTTCCATAATATTATTATTTACTGTATAAAATATGGTATAATTTTTTACATAAATCCTATAATATGTATTTTTTCTTTTTCTAGTAGATATATATTTTTCATAACTTTCCGGATTTTTACTTCGTGTTTCTATTTCTTTAATTACTTCATTATAAAAATTTTCTGCTGCAATTTTATTTTTTAGATTGTTTACAAAATATTTTAAAATACTATTAAACTGATTTATATAGGTAGAAGAATATCTTATTGTATATTTATCATTTACCATCTATTATCCTCCTTGCCATTTGCATCATTTCTTCATGAGTATAGTATTTAGTATTAGGATCTTCTGCTTCTTTATCTGCTTCGTCTAATGCATTTTCAATGTATTCATTGTACTCTAAATCGCTCATCAATTTAGAGTATTTTTCTAAACTCATTACTACCATTGAGCCATATCCGTTTTTGGTTAGATAAACTGCTTCATCTTCTTTTAAAACTAGCTCCTCTATCTCTGGATATTTATTCCTTAAATCTGATACTGGTCTTATATTAATCATATCAATTCACTCCTTTAAATTATTATCATTATTTTATCATTATTTTATCTAAAAATCAATATTAAGATAATTAATTTTATTATTTGTTATAGTATTTATATTTTTAAATTTATTATGCAAAAAGTCATGTAACTGATTGATTACATGACTTTATCATTTTACCCTTTATATTCTCCACCATTAATATGCATTACTTGCCCTGTTACATAAGAAGAATCGGAACTTGCTAAATAGATAAATAAAGGAGCAATTTCATAAGGATGGCCAGCTCTACCCATTGGGGCATCTGAGCCAAGAGTTGGTATTTTTTCAGCTTCCCAACAAGCAGGTTGAAGCGGTGTCCAGAAAACACCGAGGAGATACTGCATTAACTCTAATATTTTTAGAAGCTAAATTGGTAGCAAGAGACCTTGTAAAACCTACAATAGCACCTTTACTAGTAACATAGTCAATTAATTCAGGCTCTCCTTTAAAAGTAGTAATAGAAGTAACATTAATAATACTGCTACCAGGAAGCATATGTTTTAGTGCTCTTTTTGTTAAATAAAACATAGAGTAAATATTTGTTTTCATTGTTAAATCAAACTGCTCATCAGTAATATCTAATAAACTTTTTTGTTGATATTGAACACCAGCATTATTAACTAAAATATCAATTTGACCAAATTTTTTCATAGTTTCCTCTATAATTTTGTCACAAAAATTAGAATCTTTTATATCTCCTGCAAGAAGAATGCAAGAACCTCCCAGTCTTTCAATAAATTCTTTGGTTTCTTCGGCATCTTTATGCTCATTATAATAAACAATAACAACACTTGCACCTTCTTTTACAAAACCAACTGCAACTGCTCTTCCAATTCCAGAATCTCCACCAGTAATAATAGCAACTTTATTCATTAATTTTCCAGAAGCTCTGTAATAGGGGTTATTAAAAATAGGCCTTGGTGTCATTAAATATTCCATTCCAGGTTGAGTGTCTTGGTGTTGTGGAGGAAACTCTAATTTGTAATCTTTACAAATTAAACCATAACCCTGTTCATTTATGTATTTTAGTCCATAATCATCTTGCCCGTTTTGATTCGAAGTATAATATTGATAATTCATTTTTTTCACCTCATTTATTTATATTCAATAGAAATAAATTCGTGAATTTTAAATTTGAAATGAAAATAATTAGAAAAATATGATATAAAAAAATAAAAATGTAGAAACATAGAGAAACTATACATATATAAGCACTTTGTCGAAATTTGTCTTACGATTTTTCTTGACAAACCATAAAATAATATGTAAACTAAAGATAGAAAAACAAAAAAGTTTTTAAATTAAAAATAAATTTGCTATTTTTATATCAGTAATAATAAATACTAAAAGTTGAATCATAATTACTAAATAAATAGAATAAAAAGAAAGGAGAAAAAAGAAATAAAATAAAAATGCAAAAAGAACAATTTAAATCAGTACAAGATTGGTTGCCCTTTGAAACTATTTTTGAAAATGGAATTATAAAATTAAAAAATAATTCTTATATCAAAATAATAGAAATAATGCCAATTAATTTTAATTTAAAATCAGAATTAGAAAAAGAATCCATTTTAAATTCTTATAAAATTTTTTTAAAAACTTGTCAGTTCGATTTACAAATTTTAATTCAAAGTAATAAAGAAAATTTAGACAAACATATTTCCAATATTAATTTCCAAAAAAAGAAAGAAAAAGAAAATATTCAAAAAATTTCAGATCAATATATTCAATATATAAAACAATTAAATCAAAATAAAAAATCTTCTAATAAAAATTTTTATATCGTAATTAAAAATTCCATAGAAAATGAAAAATTAGAAAAAATAGAAGAAAATATTTTTCAAGAATTAAATGAAAAGTATTTTAAAATAAAAGAATGTTTAGCAAGATGTGGAAATGTAGTGAAAGATATGAATGAAAAAGAAAAAGTAAAAGAACTATTGGTATCATTCCTAGATAGAAGAATGTATACTTTATAGGAAAAAATACAATATTATGTAAAACAAAATAATAAAATACAAAAAACGATGAAAACGCTTTTACCCGAAGGAAAAGAAAACATAATTTTAAGCAAAAAAGAATCTAAAAAGAGAAAAAATGAGATTAAAAATAGAGAAGAAAGAAAAATAGAAAAAAACGATAGTTTGACAAAATAGCAAAAAAAGCATACTAAGTATTAAAAAAGAATTTAGCAAATAAACAAAATAACATGAAACAAAAAACTAACTAATTTGACAAAATAAGAATAACTAAGAAAGATAGCTAATCAATTTGACAAATTAAAATGAATCACTAGAACAAACAATTAAATTTTAAAATATAAAAAATGGAGGATAAATGAAAATAAAAAATATATTAAAAGAAAAATTTAAAATAAAAGAAAATAATAAAAATAAATTAGATGGAATTTTTACAGAAAAAGATTTTTTGAGTCCAAGTTATATAAATTTATCAAATCCAAAATATATCGAAATTGATCATTTATTTTATTCTAATTTAATTATCACAAATTATTATCATGAACAAAATGATTTATTATTAAAAACAATTTTAGATTCTAATATTAATATGAATATTTCGATTTTTTATGAAAAACAAAATCCTTATCAAATAGTAAAAGATTTAACATACCATATTGGAAATGTAGGAGTCGATTTAAAAACAGGAAATGAAAATAGAGAAGATATTGAAATTGCGGCTTTTACATATCAAGATGCAAAATATATTCGAAAAGAAATTCAAGTTAATAACGAAGATATTTATTTTTTATATATTTATTTAAATTTATATGCAGAAGATAAAAAAGAATTAGAGTATTTCGTAAATAAAATAGAAGGAATTTTGCAGGCAAGAGGAATGCAAGTAAAAAGAGCATATTTTAGACAAGAGCAAACATTTAAAGCATGTATACCACTTATGGAAAATGAAAAAGAAATTAAAGAGGTAGCTAAAAGAAATGTATTAACTTCAAGTTTAGTATGTACCTATCCTTTTATTTCTTCTGCTATTTTTGATGAAGAAGGAATTTTTATTGGAACAAATATTTATAATAATTCACTTGTTTTTATAGACCGTTATAATACAAATAAATATAAAAATGCAAATATGTGTATTTTTGGAAGTAGTGGAGCAGGGAAATCTTTTTATATTAAATTATTAACACTTCGTTTTCGTATATTAGGAATAGAACAGTATATTATAGATCCAGATAGAGAATATACAAAATTATGTGAAAATTTAAATGGTACTTTATTAAAATTAGGACCAAGTTCTAAGTCTTATATTAATATTTTTGATATTAGAGAAGAAAGTTTAGAAGAAGGAGAAAGTGGTTATTTAGCGACAAAAATTAGTAAATTAGTCGGATTTTTTAATTTAATTTTTGGTAATAATAATGAAGAAGAAAAAGCAATTTTAGAAGAAAAATTAATAGAAGTCTATCAAGAAAAAGGAATTACTTTTGATGATAATAGTTTATATAAATTAAATTCTAAAAAAATAAATATAAAACCAATATTTAAAGAATCTAAAGATATGCCAATATTAGAAGATTTTTATCATATATTAGAAAAAGATAGTAAAACACAAAAAATGAAAACTAAATTAATTCCTTTTGTAAAAGGTTCTCTAAATTTTTTTAATCATTATACCAATATTGAATTAAATAATAAATTTATTGTAGCAGATGTTTATGAATTAGGAGAAGAAAATTTAAAATATGGACTTTTTTTATTCACTGAATTATTTTGGGACAAAATTAAAAAAGATAGAAAAATAAAAAAAGCAATTTATTTAGATGAAATTTGGAGATTAATTGGAGTAACATCCAATAAAGAAGTAGCAAGTTTTATTTATAAAATATTTAAAACAATTCGTAAATATGGGGGAAGTGGAGTAGCTATTACCCAAGATGTATCAGATTTATTTAGTTTAGAAAATGGAAATTATGGCAAAAGTATTTTAAATAATTCTGAAATAAAAACATTTTTTTCATTAGAAGAGGATAACATAAAACTATTAAGCGAGTACACGAACATATCAGAAAAAGAAAAAATCGAAATAAGATCATTAAAGAGAGGAGAGTGTTTAATGTTTGTAGGAGATAATCACATTCTAACAAAAATAGAATGTTCAAAAGAAGAAAAAGAAGTAATAGAATAACTCTAAAACCTAACGGATTAAAGGGAAAAGAGAGAATATAGGCAATAGCAAAATTGCTTTACATAAAAACAAAAAATAAAATAAGAAAGAGGTAATAAAATGAAACAAATTATAACGGCATTAGGCAATCCTTTACTAAATGACAAATTAAGGAAAGAAGAAGGGTTTAAAATTTTAGCAAAAGATATACAATATCAAGATGGAATTTTTGAAATTTTAGAACAAGAAGAAAAAATAGATTTTTTAATTTTAAGTGAAATATTATTAGGTGAAAATAAAATAGAAAAATTAATTGAAAAAATAAAAGAAAAAAATCATAAAATAAAAATCATTGTGATTTTAGAAAATAAAAAAGAAGAATTAGAAAATATTTTATATTTAAAAGGTGTTATAAAAATTTATTATAATAATCAAGTTGAAATAGAAGAAATAATTTCTTTTATAAAAAACGAAAATAAAGATGAAAATGAAAAAATAAAATTTGAATTAGAAAATTTAAAGAAAATTTTAATAAAAAATAATATTTATTTACAAGAAGAAAATAATTTATTAAAAAATGAAAACGAAGAAAATAAAAATAAAAAAGAAAAAAATAAAATGAAAATCATAAAAAAAAATAATCAAGAAAAAAGTAAAAAAATTATTAGCATTGTCGGAACAGGTGGAGTAGGAAAAAGTATAATTACTTTAAATTTAACCAATATTTTAAAAGAAAAAGCGAAAAAAATTTTAATTTTAGATTTTGATATTCTAAACAATAGTCTACACACAATTCTTGGTGTGAGTAAATATCCCCAAAAAATAAAAAATAAATTAGAAAAAAATGATTTAATTCAAAATAAAATTCAAGTAAAAGATTTAATTATTAAAATCAATAAAAAAGTAGATTTAATATCTGGAATTAATTTGCTATTTGATAGCAAATATAAAATTAGTAGTCAAAAAATACAATTTATTTTAGAAGAATTAAAACAATATTATGATGTCATTATTATTGACACATCTTGTGAATGTTTTTTTGATTATACAAAAAATATTTTACAATATAGTGATACTATTTTGTTTTTATTAGAAGCAAATTTATTAGAAATAAAAAAAGCAAATAATTTATTAAATATTTATCGACAAGAATGGAAAATAGAAAAAGAAAAATTTAATATTATTATAAATAAATATAATGAAAATGCAATTGATGATAAAATTATAAAACATATTTTTTCTGATTATAAAATATTAGGAAAAATTAAATTCAATAAAAAATATAATATTTTAATTAATAAGAATTTCGAAGAAGATATTTTTACAAAAAATATAAAAAAAGAATATGAAAAAATTACCGATAAAATAATTAGATTAAAAAATAGAAAATTAAATTTAACAATTGAAAATATATATCATCGATTTATATTTAATGTATATCAAAAAAATCAAACTAAAATTTAATTAAATAATATAAAAAATAAATTATAACTAAGCAAGAAAAAAGTTTAAATAAAAAATTATAATATTATATATTTTTAAAAATAAAGAAAGAGAGGAATAAAATTTTATGAATTTATTAGCAAATGAAATAGAAAATAATTTAACCAACAATAACGAATTAATAAAAACAGAAGATCAAACAAATTTTATAGAAACAAGTTTAGGAAAAACCATTAACTTTGGCTTAGATATAGGATTAAGAGCAATTTTGCCAGATGTTATTGAAGAACAAATCATAGAAATAAAGAATACTATTTTAAAAGAAGGCTTTTCAGAAGGAATTCAAAAGGTAATCTCATCTGCGTTAGATTTTGGTAAAAGTGCATTAGGTATTGTGACTGGCAATTTTGAAAATATATCACAAGTACAAACAGCTGTTAAAAATGGAGGTATTATTGATGGAGTTTCTAATTTGGTGGATACTATATTAAATAAAACAACGCAAAAAGGAATGCTATCCTATGGAATGGCAAATACCATAAGAAAAGGCAAAAATGTTATTTTAAATAGTATTACCAATAAAATTGAAGAAGAATTTAATAGTCAATTAGATGCTGCAGAAAAATTAGAGAAATATTCAAACAATTGGAAAGAATATTACAATGCACATGATTTTGATGGAATGCAAAAAGAATATGACAAAATGAGAGAGAAATTAAAAATATTAATTCCAATGGAAACAACTTTAAAACAAGCAAGAGTAATTGAAAATTTACATACCTTAATTAAAAATAATGGAAAAAATTTTAATTTAACAGAAGAACAAAAAAAATTGGCAGAGTTATTAGTATAAACGCTTATTTAGAACGAATATAAATTTGCTTGAATTACAACTATTAATATGATATTATAAAGGAGAATAAACAATGCCAATTATATCAAAGTTTTATGGAATAACGATAAAAATGTATTTCATACAAAGCGAACATAATCCACCTCATATTCATGCTTTTTATGGTAAATATGTATCTATTATTAACATTCATACATTAGAAGAAATAGAAGGAAATTTACCAAATAAAGCTTTAAAAATAGTAAGAGAGTGGATAGAACTTAATAAAAAAGAAATTTTAGAAATATGGAATACACAAAAGTTTAAGAAGATAAAGCCAATAGAATAAGGGGGAAAAATCTATGTTTCACAAGATAAAAAATGTTTTGCCAAAAGAAGATTTGATTATAGAAGTAGAATTTGAAAATCAAGTAAAAAAACAATATGATATAAAAAAAATCATTTCTAAATGGACAGTATTTGAAGATTTGAAAAATAAAGAACTATTTTTAAAAGTAAAAGTAGACCAGGGAGGATATGGAATCATTTGGAATGAAAATATTGATTTATCTTGTGAAGAAATATGGCAAAACGGCACTAATGTAAATATATATTAATATTAAAATAAAGGTGAAATAAAAAAGTGAAAATAGGAATAGATATAGATGGTGTTCTAAATTCACAATATTATTTTTGTATTGATTATGGTACAAAATTTTGTAGTGAATTAGGAAAATATAAAATAGAAAATATTAATGCAATAGATACTACTGATATGTTTTTGTGGGGAGAAGATATAGCACATCAATTTTGGAATCAATACCGTAAAGATTTAGTAATAAATTTACCAGCAAAACCATTTGCCTCAGAAGTAATAAAAAAATTAAAAGATGAAAAGCATGAAATTTATATAATAACGGCAAGGAAAAATAATGATGAATGGTTTTCTGAAACATTAAAAAAGGATGTAGAAGGTATTACAAAAAAGTGGCTGGAAAATAACAAAATAGATTATGATGAAATATTTTTTGATATAAAAGATAAAGGAGAATGTTGCAAAAAGCATCATATCGATGTCATGATAGAAGATGACCCTATTAATATAAGAAAATTAATAAATAAGACAAATATTATAATTTTCGATTATCCATACAATAGAAATGAAGAATTTAGAAATTTAATAAGAGTACATAGTTGGTATGATATATATAATAAAATAAAAGAAAGGAAATAAAATGATATTAGCAATAGTAGAAAGAATAGAAAATCAAGAAGGAGAAAAATCTTTTAGTACTAGATATTATTTAACTCAACATTTCAAAAATATATTTGATAAATTAAATATACTATTATTTCCTGTCATATCTGAAAAAAATCTAGAACAAGTATGTAATTTATGTGATGGATTAATTGTTACTGGAAGTAGAAATCATATTCATCCAAAATATTATAATGAAATACCAATTAGTGAAGAAAAATATAAGATTGATGAGTTTCAACTAGACAACAAGATAATTCATTTATTTCATGAACAAAATAAACCAATATTAGGAATTTGTGGAGGACTACAATCTCTTAATGTTGCTTTTGGAGGTTCTTTAAATCAAGATATTCCAAATCATTATATACCTAATGAAACACATAAAATAAAAATAAAGAACAACACATTTTTAGAAGAAGTATATCATACAAACCATATATCAGTAAATTCTTATCATCATCAGTCTATCAAAGAAGTAGCACCTAATTTTACAGTTTCTGCGATTAGTGAAGATGGAATCATGGAAGCAATAGAAGATAACAATATGATAGGGGTGCAATGGCATCCAGAAAAGGTGAATGACTTACACTTTTTTGAAACATTTATAGAAAAATACTTTGAAAAATAAGCTAGAAACAACAACTTAATTTTAAATAATCAAGAGATAGAAAAAATGCTAAAAAACGCAAATTTCCCTAAGTTTTTTAGCATTTTTTCTTGCATAATTTTTGAGTTTAAAGTATAATACAAAGGAAGAAGAAAAAAGCAAAAAAGAGGTAAAAAGTTTAAAAATAATTGAAAATAACAATTCATTTCTAAACTAATTGTGCTTTAAGGAAGGAATGATAAGAAAAAATGGAAGAAAATGAAGACAGAGATGGAAAAATCATAGACAGAGACATTGAGCAAGAGATGAGAACAGCATACATTGATTATGCTATGAGTGTTATTGTAGCTCGTGCTCTTCCAGATGTTCGAGATGGTTTAAAACCAGTTCATAGAAGAATTTTATATACCATGTATCAAGATGGACTAACATCGGACAAGCCATATAGAAAATCAGCAACTACCGTTGGAGACGTGCTTGGTAGATACCATCCACATGGAGATAGTTCTGTTTATGATGCAATGGTAAGAATGGCGCAAGAATTTTCTTTAAGATATCCACTAATTGATGGACATGGAAACTTTGGTTCTATTGATGGTGATGGAGCAGCTGCTTACCGTTACACAGAAGCAAGAATGTCAAAAATCTCAGAAACGATGCTAGAAGACATTGAAAAAAATACGGTTAACTTTATGCCAAACTTTGATGATCGTTTGCAAGAGCCAGTTGTATTACCAGCTAGAATACCAGCTTTACTTGTCAATGGTTCTTCTGGAATTGCAGTAGGAATGGCAACTAATATTCCACCACACAATCTAACAGAAGTCATCAATGGTATTATAAAAATGATTGATGAAGATGAAGTATCAGATGAAGACTTAATGTCTGTTATTAAAGGACCTGATTTTCCAACGGAAGGTATTATTTTAGGAAGAGAAGGAATCAAAGAAGCATATACCACAGGAAAAGGAAAAATAACATTAAGAGCAGAAGCAGAAATAGAAGAAATGAGTGGTAATAGACAAAGAATCATTGTTAATTCCTTACCATACCAAGTAAATAAAGCAAAATTAATTGAAACTATTGCAGGTTTCGTTCGTGAAAAAAGAATAGAAGGTATTTCTGAATTAAGAGATGAATCTGATCGTGAGCATAAAGTAAGAGTAGTAATTGAATTAAAAAGAGATGCCAATGCACAAGTGGTATTAAATTTACTATATAAATTTACACAAATGCAAATTACATTTGGAATTATTATGCTTGCCTTAGTTAACGGAGAACCAAAAATTTTAACTTTGAAACAATGTTTACAATATTATATTGAACATAGAAAAGATGTTATTTTGCGTAGAACACAATTTGATTTAGACAAGGCATTAGCAAGAGCTCATATTTTAGAGGGATTAAAAATAGCATTAGATAACATTGATGAAGTAATTGAAATTATTCGTAATTCTTATGATGACGCAAAAGAAAGATTAATGGAACATTTTGGACTTTCTGATATTCAAGCACAATCTATTCTAGACATGAGATTAAAAACATTATCAGGTTTGCAACGTGAAAAAATAGATGAAGAATATAAACAATTAATGGAATTAATTGCATATTTAAAGGATGTTTTAAATAGTGAAAAATTAGTCTTTGATATTATTAAAAAAGAATTAATAGAAATTCGTGATAAATACGGCGATGAAAGAAAAACCAAAATTGTAGCAGCAGAAGGCGAATTTGAAATTGAAGATTTAATTAAAGAAGAACAATGCGCTGTTACTTTAACTCACTTTGGTTACATTAAAAGAATGCCAATCGATACGTATAAGAGCCAAAGAAGAGGTGGAAAAGGCATTACAGGTATGACAACAAAAGAAGATGACTTTGTAAAACAAATCTTTACAGCATCAACGCATGATACTATTTTATTCTTTAGTAATAAAGGTAAATTATATCATTTAAGAGGATATGAAATTCCAGAAGCAGGAAGAACAGCAAAAGGAACTGCTATTGTCAACTTACTACAATTAGATAATGGAGAAAAAATATCCGCTGTTATTCCAATTCAAAACTTTGCAGAAGGAAAATACTTGTTAATGGGCACAAAGAATGGATTAATTAAGAAAACAGCACTTACAGAATACGATTCTAGCAGAAAAACAGGATTGTTAGCAATTACTTTAAAAGATGATGACGAATTAATTGATGTAAGACTTACTGACGGAGAAGACAATGTTGTCTTAGTAACCAAAAAAGGAATGAGCATTACTTTTGAAGAAAAAGACGTACGTCCTGTTGGAAGAACAGCACAAGGTGTTATAGGAATGCGTTTAGATGAAGATGACCAAGTCATTGGAATGGAACCAATTATTGCAAATTCAAATGCAACCTTACTTGCTATTACAGAAAATGGATTCGGAAAACGAACAGAATTAGAAGAATATCGTGTACAAAATAGAGGTGGAAGAGGAGTTATTACTTATAAAATAACACCAAAGACCGGAAACATTGTAGGTATTCGTATTGCAACAGGAGTAGAAGATGTCATGTTAATTACAGACAAAGGAACCATCATTCGACTAAAAGTAGATGAAATAAGTGTACTTGGAAGATCAACACAAGGAGTTACTCTAATGAGAACAAATGACGGTGGAAAAGTAGTAAGTATAGAATTAATAAATCCAGAAGAAGAAATGCAAGAAAATGAATAAAAAGAAAAAAAGTAGAATTCAATTACGAATTCTACTTTTTTCCATTATAAAAAACAATCAATATTTAAAATTTTAGCTTTTTTTTAAGAACCTTATATCATCCCCAAAGAAATGACAAATATGATAATGCCCAACCAAACGAGATACAATTCTTTCATCATAAGTAGCAAATAAATTATCTAAACTTAAATTAGTTGAAATAATGGTTTTTGTTACTTTTTTACTATTTAATAGGCGAGTATTGATAATATTAAATAATTCAGAAAACTTCATATTATTAATACATTCCGTTCCTAAGTCATCAATAATTAATAAATCTACATTTAATAAAGAATCATAAATATCTTTGGAAGAATTTTCTTTTCCAAAACGATAATCCATAATCGTATCTAGCATAACAGGAGCAGTTTGATAAAGAACGGTTTTTCCTTTTTTTAATACTTCATTTGCAATACAACCAGATAAAAAAGATTTTCCAAGTCCGGTATTACCAGTAAATAAAAGATTCTTTTTACTACCATCTTCAAATTCTTCTATAAAAGTATGAGCAAGCTTATAAATAAACTCCATATTTTTTCTAGGAGAAATTTTAGAATGATATTTTTCTTCATTTACTTCATTCGAATATAAATCAAATGAAAAATGTTCAAAATTTTCTGTATCTAAATTTGATAAATTTGATTGATTATATTCTAAATTAAATAATTTTTGTTTCAAGCAATGACACATAACAGATTCATGAGAATTTGTAATATAACCGGTGTCTTCACAATCCATACATTCATAATGAGGTTTTAAATAAGTTTCCTCTTTGCCAAGAGAAGAAAGGATAGTTTCTTTTTCCTTTTTTAAAGCATTTATTTTTTCATTTAGCTGAGGTAATAAAGAAGAATCTTTACAGGTTAGCATTTTTTTTGAAATAGAAATAGCTTCCTTACTAATTTCGTCGTCAATTTTTTGTAATTGAGGGTGCAATTCATAAAGATTAGCCTTTCTTTCTTCAGCCTCATAAATAGCTTGCATTCTCTTTTTTTCATATTCAGTTAATAAAGTTTTTAAAGTAGAAGAATTCATGAAAGCTCCTTATAAATTAAAATTTGCATATAGGCTATCTAAATTATCATATTTTCTTTGTTCATAATTTTGATAGCCTGCCTTTTTCTCTAATTCTTTAATATCTTTTTTCTTTTGTTTTAGTTGTGATAAGAAAGATTGTATTTCAGCTACTGTTTTAAATCCTCTTTCATGCCAGTCTGTTAATAATTTATCTAAATAGTCAAAATTAGGATTTGTTTTGGAAGTTGTTTTCTTTAATGCAATTTCAATAATATCAAAAGGAAAATTATAATCCATAGACCATTTTTCTACATAGGCTTGTTCATATTGTGTAAGTTGTCTTGTATAGCCAAGTTTTTTACAAATTGCTTTGTATAAAGTATTTAATTTTTCTTGTTTTGCATAATAAAGGTCTAAATCATCAAAAGTTTGAATATGGTTTTTATGCCATGCATCTGCTACTGCCTGAATATAGTTTCTATGAAGAGCAGAACGGTTAAAACAATAACGAAATAGTGCAATCATAACTTGTTCATCAAAGCCATATTTTTTAAACCATAAATCAATATCATTATACCAAGAAGGAGACATGATTCCTTGAAAAAACTCATTATTGATGTTTTCAATCGCTTTTGCACGATATTGATTTTGAGCGGTTTGTTTTAAAGTATCAGCAGATAACGATACTTTTGGTTTATATAATTTATGTAGTTCTATTTCTTGAAGATTATTGATAATATAGCCAGTATTCTTTTTTGTAATAACACCAAGTTCTTCCCAGTATTTGATAGCATCTTGAATAATTTTAAAATCTAATTCTAATTTTTTTGATAAATCGTTAATTTTAATATCTTTTCCATACTTAGATAGGAAAATCATATATAAATATACTTTAAGAAAATCACCATTAGTTTGCGATAAATATTCGGTAAAAAAGATATCTGGTAATTCTGTATTAGAAAATAGTAATGGTATATCATTTTGTTCTAGTTTCATTTATATTCTCCTTTCTAAATAAGTTTGTTCAAATTATATCACGCAAAAGGTAAAAATACAAGTTGAATTTTGCGGAAATTATTGGAATTATGTCATAATAAAAATTCTAAAGTTTAAAAAATATAAAAACAACGATTTTTATATTTTTTTAGCTTTTTTTGTATAAATAAATTTTATGACTTTTCAAAAAAATAAATAAATAATAAAGAACATATAAAATATTTTCTTGTTGAAAACCAAATAAGGAAATAAGAAAAATAGGAAAACAAGTAATAATAAAAATAATAATTTTTGTTAATAAATCCACAAGAAATATTTTTGTGATAATAAAAATAATACACCACCAAATAAAATTGAAAAAGGCAGTTGGATAATCTAACATTCCAAAAAGTTTTGTGTGAAAACGGTAATTTTGAGGAAAAATAAACTTCATAAAAACTCCTTTTTAAATAAAATATAAAATCAATTCATTTCAAAATTTTATTTGTAATACTAGGAAAATTAGAGGAAACATCCGTAGAGATTCCACCTATTAATTCTCTTACATAAGAATTTGCTTTTGATAAAGCGTAAATACCACCAATATATAAAAATTTTGAAAATAAATCCTTACTATTAAATTCTAAAGAAAATACAACAAGTAAAATAATACTAACAAAAGATTGCAATAACAAAAGTCCAAGAAAAGTACGCATCCATGTTTTAAAAAACCAAGAAGTAGAACGATTAATTAAAGTTAAGAAAGCAAAAGGAGTAATTAAAATAAATACTTTTAATAAAATGTAACGAAGAGAATAAGAAAAAATTAAATTAAATAATCCTAAAGAAATAAAACTTTTTATTAATCCATCCATAGAAAAAATATTAAAAGAAGATTCTTCTATTGTGATAATAGAATTTAATTCTAATAATAAATTAGAAAAAGAAATATTAGTATGAAAAATATTTGTTCCAATTTCACAAATAGAAGAAGAAATTAAAGAATTAATGGATATTATTTTTTCGCAAATAAAATAAGAACTATTAATACAAATTCCAAAAATTAATAATTTAAAAATAAATTGATATGGTTTTTCAATTTCTAGATAAGAAAAATGAGAAAATAATAATTTAAAACAATAATAAAGAGAAAAACCAATTAATAATGAATTAGCAATTACCAATAAACTTTTTGAAACAGAATTTCCTAATAAATTTTCTAAAAAAGATTCACTTAAAATATCTTCTTTAATAAACAAAAGTTTATCTAGAATAGCGTATAGGTTATTATCAATAGAAGAAAATAGAGTATGGAAAATAGAGTTAATAGTTTCTATGATTGTTTGTGTAATATTAGATTGATAAGTTTCCAAAAAAACTCCTTTCTAGTGGGCTAACATCTAACGGGTTAAAGTACTTTAGAGAATTTAGTAGCAAACACAAAAAAGTAAACATAAAAAACAAAAATAAAATCATTAAATTACCCAATTAAAGATTTAATAGCAGATAATATTAAATTAATAGCTAAAATAAATCCATAAGAAAATAAACTACCATTTATTAATTTTTTTCCTGTTCTAATTTTTTCTTCATCCCCAAAACTGAATTTTCTCATAAAAGCACCAGTTGCCACTGCTACTGCAGCAGCAGGAGTAGCAAGTTTAATGAGCCATTCTTGAATAGATTCAAATGCTTTATTTAATTTTGTTACAAGCTCTGGCTCTCCCCAAGCAGCAAAACAACAATTAGAAAAGATAAAAATAAAATAAATAAGAAGCAATAAAATAAAAATAAAATAAAATTTTTTCATAAAAACCTCCTAGTAAATTGAATGAAAATAAATAATAAATTTAATAATTAAAATTATTTTTTTTAAAATAAGGAACTAATTTTATTTTTTGTGGTAATAAAATTTTATCTCCATCGGATAAAAAAGATAAACAAGAAAAGGTTTCTAAATTTTGTGTAAAAAAATTAGTATCAAAAATATAATCTGTTTGGAAATAAGTATTAAAGGATTCAGAAAGATTTGAATTTTTAGAATGAAAACGATGATATAAATAATTAAAATTTGTTTCTTTTGCATTTTCAGAAATAGTTTTAGAAAATTTTTCTTTTTCTTCTTTTCCAATTTGTTTTTGTGCATCTTCAATAGTAAAGATATCATCTGTTCGAAACCAAAGTTTATTCACTAAATTTTGTACAATTACTTTAACAGAGGATGGATTATTTAAAGTGTTTAATAAAGAAGTATAACTTTGCGTTGCCACAATATTAATACATTTTGCTTCTCTACTTTGACTAAAAAAGGAAGCATCCGATAAAGTAACATATTCATGGTATTCATCACTAATAAAACAAATACTTCTTTGATCTTCTAAATTAGAAGTGTTAGCTAAACGATTTAATACCTCTGTTTGAAAATCTAATTTTAAATAGGCTGCTATCATTTTTGCTAAATTTTTATATTCTGCTATATTTAAATTAAGAACAACAATTTTTCCTTTTTCTAATA
This sequence comes from uncultured Clostridia bacterium, assembly GCA_947626735.1. Lineage (GTDB taxonomy): Bacteria > Bacillota > Clostridia > TANB77 > CAG-508 > UMGS1663. The sequence goes on along the minus strand of CANQTK010000001.1, from coordinate 12,102 downwards.
CATCATGAAAGCCAAAAAAATTAATTTCCTTTTCTGTTGGACAAAATACGTTTTTTACTTGATAATCAGAAAGAAATAAATTAGTAATTCTGGTTACTTCTGATTTTAAAATTGATTTTGTTCTTTCATCTAAAATGGAATATTCTTTTTCAAAAAAATTGAAAGAAGACAGTAAATGATAAGTATCTTCTTGTGAGAAAGAGCCTTTTAAAAATAAATTTCTTAAAACTTGAATTTTTTCTTCGTAATAATTAGGAAGTACCACTAAATTATGTAGTTCCTCAAAAGTAACATAGCCCTTGTTATATAATCTACAAAGCTTAATACATTCACACAAAATTTGTTCTACCTTGTCAAGCCAAAAAGATTCACTATTATTTGGTGAAAATAATAATAAAATAGTTTTTAATCGATTGGCTAAAACAGAAGCTTTCAAATTAGGTTTATGTAGAGGGTTATATTTGATAGAGCCACTTAAATCTAAAATAATTAAATCTTGTTCTCTTTCGTATAGTGTAGCATACTCTTTTACTTGCAAATAATAATTCCCTTTTACATCTAAAATAAGCATGCCTAATTTTTCTTTTGCGTTGTTACTTTTATATTCCATTAACTGTTTTGTAAAAGGATACATAGCAGAAGAAGTTTTTCCTGTTCCAATCGTTCCTGTAATTAAAATATTTTGATATAAACTTTTTTCTGGAATAGTAACAAATTCGTTTTTATGATTGAAGCCTATTTGTAAAGAGAGATGATAACCAGAATAAAAAGCATTTTTACTTTCTTTTTGCTTTGGTTTTTGATAGGGAATTTTTAGAAAAATCCAAAAAGATAAAACAAAATCAGAAAAAAAACAGGAAACAATAGAAAAAAATTTGATGAGGTTCCATAAAGTTGGTTGCTCGATGCAAATATCAAATGGATGAATGGCATAAGGAAAAATAATCGTTTCTGCCATATAGACGGGTTTAAAAATAGACCAATAAATAAAAAAGAAAAGAACGCTAGTAAATAAAGAAAATAAAATGCGCTTAAGAGAAGTCATTGTGTTTCCAATCCTTTTGCTTTCTATTTAATTTAAACCCTTGTAAGTTTTGAAAGGCGAATACCTCAAAAAAGGTATAAATGGAATAAAAAGTAATAAAAAAATGAATAATAAATAGTACGAAAAAAGTATTAATTAAATAAGAAATAAACATCACACTCCTTTATAGGTGACATAATACAATATTTTTTATAAAATGTCTATACTTTTTTTGAAAAATGTGGTAAAATGACAAAGGTTCTTATATTACAACAAAATATGACATGAAAAGTTATAAGATAAAATATAGGAACAAAAGGTTGATTTACAACCGAACCATACAAGAGAAATAAAGAATAGGAGGATAAAAAATGAAATTTAGCAAAGATACAAAAATAGGAGAAATTTTAGAAGTCGCTCCAGAAAAAGCAGAACTATTACTACAAGCAGGAATGCATTGTTTAGGATGTCCTGCATCACAAGAAGAAACTTTAGAAGAAGCTTGCAGTGTTCATGGAATTGACGTAGAAGAGTTGGTAGAAAAACTAAATCAATAAAAAGGAATTGAAAATAAGCAAAAAATACTTTGTAAAAGTGAAATTGAACAAAAAAATTTACAAAAATACAACAAAATTTTTAAAAATCAATTGACAAATGTCTAAATATATAGTAAACTATATAAGCAGTCGCAATTTTATGCGACTTTACTTGGGTCATTAGCTCAGGTGGTAGAGCACTTGACTTTTAATCAAGTTGTCCGCGGTTCGAATCCGCGATGGCTCACCAATACCAAGGGTTTAAATTTTTAAACCCTTGGCAAATTCTATATAAGGCCCCTTGGTCAAGCGGTTAAGACATCGCCCTTTCACGGCGGAGACATGGGTTCGATTCCCGTAGGGGTCACCAACCTTATATGCCACTTTAGCTCAGATGGTAGAGCAACTGACTTGTGGAATAGATAGAAAAAATTTCTATTTTGAACTATTTTGCACCTTTATTTGGAAACGAATAGAGTGGACACCGCTAATTCGGGGAAGACTAAGTATTAAAATATAGGTTAATCCCGAGCTAGGGAAGAAATTCCTAAGTGTAGAGACTTTATACGGTGTACCTAAGGCCGGAAAGCTATGGTAAAGAGAAAGTCCAGACTACAAACACATTTGTGGTAATGAAAATTATAGTAGTATGAATCAGTAGGTCGCCCGTTCGATTCGGGCAAGTGGCTCCATACTTAAAACCAGGCTTGTTATAAAACTTGCTTGGTTTTTTGTTTTTAAAAAATTTTACTAAAAATGAGAAGGTGATTATTATGTATTGTCTAAATTGTAAAAAAGAAATAAATAATCGTTCAAAATATTGCTCAAATAAATGTCAAAAGGAATTTCAATATAAAAATTATATAGAAAAATGGAAAAATAAACAGATAAATGGAATGAGAGGAGAATATCAAATATCTTCTTATATAAAAACTTATTTATTTGAAAAGTATGAAAATAAATGTGCAAGATGTGGATGGAAACAGGTGAATGTATATACAAATAAAATACCTTTAGAAATAGAACATATTGATGGAAATTACAAAAACAACGATGAAGAAAATTTAATTTTATTGTGCCCCAACTGTCACTCGTTAACAAGTACATACAAGGGTGCAAACCTAAATAAAGGAAGAAAAACTAGAAAAAAATATAATAATTAAGGAGGAAAAAATGCCAAAAACAGTTATTGTAACAGGTGGTTCTAGAGGAATTGGAGCAGCAATTGTAAACTTACTTGCGAAAGAAAATTATAAAATTGTATTGAATTATAACAAATCAGAAGAAATTGCAAAAAAGATGCAAGAAGAATTCACAAAACTAGGGAAATGTGTAGAAATCTTTCAAGCAGATGTTTCAAAAAGAGAAGAAGTAAAAAAACTAGTAGAATTTACAATTCAAAAATTTGGAAAAATAGATGTTTTAATTAACAATGCAGGAATTTCTCAAACAAAATTATTTACGGATATAACAGATGAAGATTGGAACACTATGTTAAATACAAATTTAAATTCTGTTTTCTATACATCACAAGAAGTAGCAAACTATATGATTCATGAAAAAGAAGGTTGTATGATAAATATTTCTTCTATATGGGGAATGGTAGGAGCTTCATGCGAAGTACACTATAGTGTGGCAAAAGCAGGAGTAGATGCAATGACAAAATCTTTAGCCAAAGAACTAGGACCTTCTAACATAAGAGTAAATAGCATAGCACCAGGCATAATAGACACAGACATGAATAAGTACTTATCCAAAGAAGAATTAGAAGAAATAAAACAAGAAATCCCATTAGGTAAAATAGGAGATACCTTATCGATTGCAAAATGTGTAAAATGGTTAATAGAAGATACTTATACAACAGGACAAATTATTTGTGTAAATGGAGGATGGAGTATATAAAGTAAAAAAGAATTACGATTTTTCGTAATTCTTTTTTTGAAGAGAGTTTATCTATGAATAGACTATAAAAGTTTAGCACTCAATTTATTATTCGCTTATTTTTCTTTTATAATTTCCAGAAATAAGTTTAGGTACGCAAGTAATAATTTTATAAATGGCAAGTTTTATTTTTTTACTCCAAAGATAGGTTTTTCTTAAACCTTTGCGCATTTGCATACCAGTTTCTGGCGTTACTACTAAAGAGGTTTCTTCTTCTATTTCTGGTTTTTCAATAGAAAAAGTAAAGTTTTTCCCAAAATTGTTATCCCATTCATTGTGTTCGTTGTGGTAGCAAAGATTTAAGGTATCTCCTTCTAAAATATCGATTTCACATTGAAAACCAAGTTCTGTTTTTTCCATTTTTACTTCCGAAACATGATCCCAGTTGATTCCAAAGCCATAATGCAAATATACTTCTTCTGAGCCATTTTGAAATAAATATCCAACATAAGATATTTTTACTTTACTTCCCTCTATAATTTTATCTGTATTAAAGAAAATATTTTTTACTAATTCCATCCTTTTTTCTCCTTTTATTTTATCTTTTGCAATGCCATTATAATATGAAAAATGACAATATACAAGTATTTTCATCAAATTTTATAAAAATACAATTATGGATTACCATTTAGTAATTTTCCAATAATCGTAAATGAAGTATCTTCTGTTAAATCAATATCTTCATATGTTTTATTATCTGCTCTTAAAACTAATTTATCTTTTCGAATAATAAATCTTCGAATCAATAATTGTCCGTTATATTCAAATAGTCCAATTTCTTTATTTTTTAAAGGAACATTTAATTGTAAAAAACCATAAGTACCTTTCTTAAAATAAGGTTCCATTGCATCGTCTAGAATTTTTAGGGCAATAGAAGAGTAAGGAACGTTAGAAGGACATTCTATAAACTGAGAATAAGAATCAACGGCTAGTACTTTATGATAAGATAAATGATCAATCATTTTACATCTTATATCTTCTTCTGTAACGGGTAAATCATATAAATGAGAGATCATTTGATAAGGAACGCCTAAGGCATGAGTAATGCTTTTTAAAGCTTTATGGCTAGGATTTCTTTCGCTTTTTTCAATATGCGTTAAATGGCCAATATTAATTCCTGTTTGCTTTGCAAGTTCTACTTTTGTCATATGTTTTTCTTTTCTAATTTTGGAAAGCATACTGCCTAACATAGTAAAATTACCTCTTTCTTCCTTATTTTGCATTATTATACAAAAAAAAACAAAATTTGTCTATAAGTAAATGTAATATTACAAAAATGTAATATTTGTAATATTGTAAATAGATTTGCGATATGATAATATTAAGAAAAGAGTGGGAGAAAAAAATGCCAAGAAGAACGAGAACAAGAACAAGAAAACAAAATAGAAAAAAAACAAATCAAACAAGAATGCTAATAAACTTTGGAATATTAGCTTTCTTTTTCTTATTTTTTTCTGTTATTTTTTCTCTACTTAATATGGGAAGTAATACCATAGCAAGAGGGGTAAAAATAGGAAATATTGATGTTTCTCATTTAACGCAAGAAGAAGCGAAAATAAAAATAGAAAATTGGTATAAAGAAGTGGCATTAAGTAATATATCAGCGGTTTATGAAGAGTTAGAAGAAAATTTTACGATAGAGCAATTTGATGTTTCTGTGGACTTAGATCAGGCAATCAAAAAAGCTTGCCTTGTTGGAAAAACAGGAAATGTGATAAAAGATAATTATGAACTTTTATTTTCTATGTTATTTTCAAAAAAAATAGAAATGAAGATAGAATTAAACCAAGAAAAAATGAATCAAAAAATAGAAGAATTAAATGCCAAATTACCAGATTCCATGAAACAAAGTAATTATTACATAGAAGAAAATGAATTAATTATCATAAAGGGACAAAGTGGAGTAGAAATAGAAAAGCAAGAATTTCAAAAGCAATTAGAAAAAATAATGTGGCAAGAAGAAAATAGAAAATTTGTGATTCCCGTTAAAAACGTATCTCCTAAGGAAATAAATATAGAAGAAATTCATCAAGAAATATATAAAGAAGCAAAAAATGCCTCTATGACAAAAGAACCATTAGAAATACAGCCTCATATTAATGGAGTTGACTTTGCTATTTCAATGGAAGAAGCAAAAACATTATTACAAGAAACAAAAGAAGAATATAGAATTCCATTAACAATTACGATTCCAGAAATCACCACAGAAAAATTAGGGAAAGAAGCATTTCCAGATCTATTAGGAAAGTTTTCTACTACTTATAGTATAAGTAATCAAAATAGAGTAACAAATTTAGAACTTGCTTCTGAAAAAATAAATGGAACGGTTATTTTACCAGGAGAAATATTTTCTTATAATAAAGTAGTAGGAGAAAGAACGATAGCAAAAGGTTACAAAGAAGCGGCTGTTTATTCAGGAGGAAAAGTAGTAGATGGCATAGGAGGAGGCATTTGTCAATTATCTTCTACTTTATATAATGCAGTCATTTATGCTAATTTAGAAGTAACCCAAAGAAGTAACCATCGTTTTTTAACCTCTTATGTAACAGCAGGAAGAGATGCTACGGTATCTTGGGGAACCATCGACTTTTGTTTTAAAAATACTAGAAATTATCCAATTAAAATAGAATCTAGTGTCAAAAATGGGGTAGTTACCACAGAAATTTACGGTTTAAGAGAAGAAAAAGAATATGAAATTTCTATTGAAAATACAATAACAGAGGTAATTCCTTATACAATTAACTATGTAAAAGATAATTCTCTACCACAAGGAACCGAAGAAATAAAGCAGTATGGTTCCAATGGAGCGAAAAGTGTTACCTATAAAATCGTAAAATATAATGGTGCGGTTATTTCTAAGACGTTGCTTTCTAATGATACCTATAGCCCTCTAGAAAGAATTATAGTGCAAGGTACTAAAAAAGTACAAGGCGTTAATGCTAATGTAGAAGAAGAACAAGAAGAAAATAATTTAAATCAATTAAATCCAGATTTATTAGAAGCGATTAAAGAGTTATAAAAGAGATAATGGAGGAAAAGCAAAAAAACAGAATTTATAAGGCAAAATATTGACAAAGGCATAGTTTTGTCGTATAATAAAACTTGCTTACAAGCGCCATTAGCTCAGCTGGTAGAGCAGCTGACTCTTAATGAAAAGGTTTTTAATTTAATTAAAAATAATAAAACTATTGATATAATCGATAAAATTTCACATATGCAAATAAAAAGATGGAATATGTATATAAAAATTCCCCAAAAATTCCCCACATATTCCCCAAAGCAAATGCACCATTAGCTCAGTTGGTAGAGCAATTGACTCTTAATCAAGAGGTCCTCGGTTCGAACCCGAGATGGTGCACCAAATAGGGATTAAAAGCACTTTATAAAAGTGCTTTTTTTTATAAATTTTTATTTTTTATTAATCTTTGAAATAACATTTTTTAGTACACTTAAAGTTGCATCATCTAATTGCAAATAATATGTCATATCTTCTTTTTGCACTTCTTCTAAATTTACAACTTCTTTACTATAATAATTAACATTACTTTGAAGGTGTACTAAATTTTTATTTTTTTCACTAAGATATCCTTGAATATCTTGATTTTGAACTCTTTGTAATTCTTCTTTTTTCTGTTTAGCAGAAATATGAATATAGTATTTTTGTGTAGTTTCATATTCTGTATGTCCCATTAATCTTGCTAAAACTTCAGGCTTTACTCCTAAATTTCTACAATGAGTTGCAAAACTATGTCTTAATCCATATAAAACAATTTTTGGAAGTTGATTTCTTTTTATGAATTTGACAAAATTTTTAGAAAGAACATCAGGTGTAAAAGGAGTTCCAGAACTATTATGGAAAACATATTCATTTTCAGACCACTTTTTTCCTGCTTTTTTATATTGATAAATTTGTCTTATTCTATGTTCAAGCAATAATTGTTTAAATAATAAATCTAAAGATAAATGTCTATCACTTTCAGGAGTTTTTAATGTTCCATCAGCATTTTTCCAAGCAATTCTTTTCATAGTATTTTCATTATAAATAGGAAATTTTTTATAAGCATTTTGAATATGATAATCATTTTCTTTAAAATTAAAATCAATCCATTTAGTACCACATACTTCTTCAGGTCTATCTCCATGTAAAAGCATACATAAAAAAGCTAATGCTGCATCAGTATCTTCAAATTCTAATGAACGAAATTCTTTTATCATGCAGTTTATCCAAATTGCTCTTTGATCTTCTTCAATAAAATCATAATCTTTTTTTACTTTTTTTCTTCTTTTTTGTTTTTTATTTGCAATAGGATTTACTTGTATATAACAACGGTCTTTAGCAAATTCAAAAATTAGCTTTAAAGATAAAAGTAAAAGTCTTTTTGAATCTTTACAATTAGTGCGATTTAATATTTCATCAACATTTGATTCAGAAAAAACTAAGATATTATCATATTCAGGATGTGCTTCTATATAAGGGAAGAAATGGTCTCTTAAAACTCTATTGTATCCTTCTAAAGTTCCAAGAGTTAAAAAATCTTCGTCGTCGTAATTTTTCTTTGTCCTTTCTAATAGATATTGTAACCATTCAACGCAAACATCAGTAATTTTCTTTCCATCATAATTATTTTGAGAGCTTTTAGTAATATCATTTACATTATTTACAATTATGTCTGAAACTTGCTGAACATTATTATTGTTAATATTTAAAGAAGGTGCTAAATTTTTTAATACTTCTATAAATATAGAAGTAAACATATTTAATGAATCTCCTTGTAATGATGTGGTTTTATTATTTTGATAAATAATATTTTCTACAGAATACATTATTTTACCACTATCATCTTGAAATACTTTACCTAAGCATTTATCTGTTCCATCTAATGAACTTTCAATTTTAGGAATTAACTTTTGTATTGCATTTTCATAAGATATGATACTTGTTGCTTCAGGCCTAGTATCTTTTACATTAGATATTTGAGCAAGTGAGGCTGACCTAGCACGAAAACTACTTCCTTTTATACTTAAAATTATTTCAAAGAACATACTGTCTAAATTTATTTTAGACATTTTTGATTGTGTAACAATTTTTTCCATTCTAAACCTCCAATGTTTTTTTGAAGTTAATTAGAATTAAAAATATGTTTTAATATATTCTAAAATTTCTTTTTCAAAAAAACAATGTTGAAGTTATTAATAATTATAATTTCCATAAGTACCTTCATTTTCATCAAACCATTGTTGCAGTTTATTTTTATTTATTATAATTTTTCTTTTAAATCGAATAGCAGGAAAACCTGGAATAGTAACCAGTTTTAACATTAAATTTTTTCCAATTCCCAATAATTTTGCTGCTTCTTCAACAGAAATACTTATTTTGTTTTCAATATTAGGCATTTACATCACACCCTTTCATCTTTTTTCTAGCAAAACTCTGAGATTCAGCAATTCCTAATACAATATTTCTAGAATAGAGTTTAAATGCTTGTTTCATCTCTACTGCAAATGTATCAGGATTTAATTCTCCTACATATTTTTTACTCTGCATAAAGTCAAGTGTAATTTGTGCATAAGCAATAGCTTCTTTTTTATTCATTGTTAGCACCTCCAATATATTCTTCAAATATCTTTATAATTGAATCTAATTTTGAAATAGGATTATTTAAAAGCATAATTGAGCATCTTTCTACATAAGAAAAATCTTTTTTTCTTCTAATAGATATTTCCAATTTTTTTGTATAATCAGCACAATATTCTATTTGTGCATATAATTTGTCTTGTTTTTCATCTAATGTATTAGCCATTTTTAATAGTTTTAGTAATTTTTCTTCCATAATATTTAATACCTTTCTTTTACATATTTGGGTACATCAGCAGCACGACCAAGTCTTTTATCAAATTCGTACCTTTTCTTTGAAGGATTATATTTATAGGCACTATAATTCCATTTTCTAAAACTTTCATTTGATAAGTGTTTTGATTTAGATAATTCTCTACTTGCTTGTATATGCTGTGCTTGAACAGCAGAATAATTATCTTCTATGCGTTGATATTCTCTTTTCTCTTTTATAAATTTATTCTGAGCAATTCTTCTATTGCTTTTTGAGATATTCTTTCTAAATTGTTTTTCTTCTATATATCTAGTATCTTGTTTTATAATTTTTGTTATATAGGCTGGTGAAGTGTCAAATTTTTCAGCAATTTCTTTTACTTTTAAATGATCTATATAAAATGATTTAATTATTTCATCTTTTGACATTTCAAATTCACCTCAATTATAGTTAATTTTTTGTCGACAGTATTTAGATATGACAATTCTATTAGCGATTTTATTTAATCTCTAATTCTTTCATCTTTTTTCTAAATGCTTCCTGTCTTTGTTTCTTAATTTTTTGCTCTTTGCGTAATCTATACTCTTGTTTTAATTTTGGAATAAGGACATCAAATATAAATATGATTACGACAATGGCTATTCCCAATAATACAAATCTTAAAAACATTTTATTTCTCCTTTCTTAATTTTAAGAAAGACAGGTAAGAGCTTGTCCTACCTGTCTTTTTCTAATATAGTGTTTCCTTTAAAATTTGCCCTTCATTATATATACATTTTTCTAATCTCATAAAGCGGACACATATTTTTTTAAAATTTAAAATTTTTTATTCCTTCAATAAGTTTCAAAACTATAAATTGATATCTATCTTCATCTCCATAACTATACCTTTTTATCATTTTTTTCTTTCTTTCAATAATTTCAAGCATTGCCATTTCATCTCCATTTTGTGCTAATTTTCCTAATTCATATAAATCTTTATCTTTCATCATTGATATCTCCTTTCAAATATTCTCTTAATTTTTTTATTGCTCTTAATTTGATTCTTCTAACTGTCCTTGAACATATTTCTAACATTTTTGCTGCTTCTTCTTGTGATAATTCCTTTTTAAACAACAAAAAAATCACTGATTGCTCTATGGCAGACAGTGATTTTAAAGCATTATTCAATTCAACACTATTTCCAACATCGTCAACGGTAGAAAAGACGCGGTCAATCATGAGAAAATCTTGTAGAAATGAGGCATAGTCTTCATCATCTACAATAGTTCTTTCTTTATTGACGAGATTTGCTTGTTTTTTAAAGTATCCCTTTGATGAAAAAATGATAATTTTATTTAGGTAACTATCAAACCTTTCTTCTTTATAGGACTTATTCTTTTCCATAAGTGTCCCCTCCCAAATTTTAAATTTGGGCCAAACATTCCTGTTTTTAAGAGGAACACTTTATATTAAAAAAACCTCCTTCCTATAAATATTTAATTATTTCCATATAAAAAAGGCATAAATGTACATATTTAAGTATCAATAATCTTCATAAGTATCTTACTACTTCTTTTGCGAATATGTTCTACTTAAAACAGGCACATTAAGCCCATGTTAAAAGTATATAAAATTAAAAATGCAAATGCTGTCGAATTTTGGTTGTGATTTTGTCGAAAAAAATCATATTAAAAACAGAAAATGCTTGTAATTATTGATAAATTGCAGGTGTCAAAAATCGACATACTTCTACAAAGTACATATTTTTACACTTGTAAAGTGTATAATGTTTTTGCGAAAGAATGTAAAATATACATGTATATGTGCAAAGTATAGGAGGAAATAAAAAAATGGCATTAGATAAACTGCTAATTGGTGCAAGAGTAAGAAAAGTTAGAGAAGAAATACTTGAAGAATCAAGATCTGATTTTGCTAAAAGATGCAATTTAACAGAGCGACACATTGGTCAAATAGAACGAGGAGAATTTTTAATTAGTTTGCCTACCCTTGACAATATTGCTTCATCAACTGGTATTGGTACAGATTATATTTTGTATGGAAAAGGAGAGAATAATAAGTTAAAAATAAAAGAGATTTTAGATACACTCATAGAAAATGCAGACAAAGAAGAATTAAAAATGTATTATAAGTGTATTACCACTATAAAAAGCTATGTTAATAAAAAATAAAAAATTAAAGGTATCAAATTGAATATTGATGCCTTTTGTGTTATAGTATAATAAAATTTATTAAGAAATGGAGCAAATAAAATGAACTTTAAAATAGATTTAACACCAAAACAACAAAATTTACTAACAGAAATAAATTACCCTGTATTGGACAAAGAATATTCAAAGGATGAGATAAAAAATTGTGTTAATTATATAGCAGAACATTGTATGAGCTTAAGTAGTAAAAACAATATTTTAAAAAATGAAATACAAAAGTTTGATGAATTAATGGGAATTTTAGTTAAAAATGAAAAATAAACTAGAGCGATAACTAGTAATTTGTAAGGAGAATAAAAATGAAAAGAGTAGAACTAAAAGAAACAAAAATAGATAATTTAAAAGAATTTAATTGGATAGAATATTTTAAATATAATAATGAACATTTGTTGAAATTAGATTACGAAATTAAATCAGAATTATCTGAAAAAGATATAGAATTAATAACTCCATCAATTAAAGCATTTCAAATAGGAGAAGGTTCAGAAGGAAAACATTTATCTAAAGTAGTTAAAAAATATGCAATAAAGAATAATTATAAAGAATATATAGAAATAATGAGA